>NZ_BJCE01000016.1:0-42344 GCF_005402885.1 Sphaerospermopsis reniformis | reverse complement strand
CAATGCATATGTTTTCTGCTGAACATCGTTTATTAGGTGGCTATGCTTTCGTAGCTGAAGGTATTCCCGTCGCATCTGGGGCAGCTTTTCAAAGTAAATACCGTCGGGAAGTCTTGGGAGACAAAACAGCAGATCAAGTAACTGCTTGTTTCTTTGGTGACGGTGCTGCTAACAACGGGCAATTTTTCGAGACCTTAAATATGGCAGCACTTTGGAAACTGCCAATTATTTTTGTGGTAGAAAATAATAAGTGGGCGATCGGCATGGCTCACGAACGGGCAACATCAGATCCCGAAATTTACAAAAAAGCCAGTGTGTTTAACATGGTAGGCGTGGAAGTAGACGGGATGGATATTTTAGCAGTGCGCCAAGTCGCCCAAGAAGCCGTAGCCCGCGCCCGTGCAGGGGAAGGACCCACCCTCATTGAAGCCCTCACCTATCGCTTCCGTGGTCACTCTTTAGCAGATCCCGACGAACTCCGCAGCAAAGAAGAAAAAGATTTTTGGTTTTCTCGTGATCCGATTAAAAAGCTAGGTGCTTATTTGGTAGAACACAACCTAGCTACAGAAGCAGAACTCAAAGACATTGAAAAGAAAATTCAGGGTGTGATTGAGGATGCGGTGAAATTCGCAGAAAGCAGTCCCGAACCAGATGCGAGCGAATTATATCGCTTTATCTTTGCAGAAGACGAATAGGTTGGGGACTGGGGACTGGGAAAGAAGCAGGGGAGCAGGGAGCAGGGGAGCAGGGGGAAATTATTTGTATTTTCCCAATCACCAATCACCAATCACCAATCACCAAATATGTTTACCATTACTGAACAACAACAACAATACAAAACCTACATCCTCGCGGATACTACTGCTGGTTCTCATCTGGAAGTAGTACCAGAAAGAGGGGGTATTATTACTCGTTGGCGTTTGCAAGATCAGGAAATTCTCTATTTAGATACGGAAAGGTTCGCTAACCCAGAGTTAAGTATTCGCGGTGGTGTACCAATTTTGTTTCCTATCTGTGGGAATTTGCCTGATAATACTTACACCTACAACGGTAAACAATATACTCTGAAACAGCACGGCTTTGGGCGAGATTTACCTTGGGAAGTGACAAACCAAGTTACTGAAGGTAAGGTTAGTTTAAGCGTAGTTCTCAAAAGTAATGAGGTAACACGCGCTGTTTATTCTTTTGATTTTCAGCTAACTTTTACCTACACGCTACAAGGTAATTCTTTGGTCATCGATCAGGTTTATCAAAATCTGTCTAATGTGCCGATGCCGTTTTCGGCTGGGTTTCATCCCTATTTTCAGTGTGGTGATAAGTCCCAGTTAGAGTTTAATATTCCCTCTGGACAGTATCTAGACCAGAAAACCAAGGAAATGCACCCGTTTAACGGTCATTTCGATTTTGCAAGGGATGAGATAGATTTTGCTTTTGGTCATTTGCGGAGTCAGTCAGCAGCAGTTACAGATCATAGCCGCAAGTTGAAATTGACCCTTGACTATGATGATATCTATGCTATGCTGGTCTTCTGGACGTTGAAGGGTAAGGATTTTTATTGTCTTGAACCTTGGACGGCTGGACGCAACTCGCTCAATACTGGTGAAAACCTAACTGTGTTAGCGCCAGGAGCAAGCAAAACTACCTCGGTGAAATTAACTGCGGATTTTTTCTAAAAAACAGTTGACAATCTAGAGAGAGTTTGTTATATTAAAAAAGTTGCGAAACGCAAAAGGGTCGCTAACTCAACGGTAGAGTACTCGGCTTTTAACCGATTAGTTCCGGGTTCGAATCCCGGGCGACCCATAAGAAGCCAAATAATGATGATATTTTGTCTGAATCAGGATTTAAGGATTTACAGGATTTTGTATTTTGTCTGAATCAGGATTTCCAGGATTTAAGGGTTGTTGGAGATAATGAACTATGCTAAAGACTGTTCAAGGAATCTACCGGAATGGTAAAATCGAGTTAACTGAAATTCCAGCAAATATCATAGAAAGTCCAGTTTTAATAACTTTTATAGAAACTCCAACTCCAGAAAATATAACCATCAAAAGTTCCACAGAAGAATTATTTTCTCCCTTACGAGGTAAAATCAAATACTTTGAAGATATCACCACACCCACAACGGAAGAATGGGGTGAAATATGACAATTAGTCCCGACAGCTTTTAGTCTAGGGATAGGTGGCGTTGTAGTTCGCCCTGTCGGAGTTATTCCCGGCAAATGAAAGGTATGAGATCTTTGTCTATGTTTTTTGGAACTATAAATACAAAACCACTGGAATGACAATTAGGTTGTAGTTTCACCATTGTGATTTTCCCATTGTTGGGTTCGCTGTCAACAAAACGCACCACTCCAGTCGCACCTGCAACGGAAAAGTTGGAGCTAGACAACACTTGCTGAATACCCTTCCGTGTAGGGTTTTGCTCTAAAGCTTTACTTAATACCAACACAGCATCATAGCTATTGACACTGCGCCAAGTAATCTCTGTGTTGGTGGGGAAATTAGTGATTTTCCACAAAGTTTGAGCTTGCTCTGCAAACGCGGAGTTAATTTCGTTCATGGGATGCCAAGGTATTGCCCAAACTGTGCGTTTAATTCCTGGTGAAGATGTAATCTGATCTGATGTTAATAATTCAGGATTGTAGAGACTATTACCTGCAATTATCCAAGATTGGTTGACGTTTGATTGAATGACTTCTAAGGCTTTTTTAATGCTATCACGCAATCCCACACCAGCATCAGGAATCAGGACAATTGCCGTTGCTTTTTGCCTTTGGGCTTGATTTAATGCTATTTTGGCATCAAATTTATTGCTAGCGAGATTAAAAGCTGGTTGGTGGTCAATCACATGACCAGATAACGACTTTGCTGATGCTCGGAACTGACTTGCTAGAGATTCAGCATACTCACTACCTTCACTATAAAAAACCGCTGCTTTGCGTTGTTTTAGTTCGGAAAATACATAAGTTGCCATTCTTGGTCCGGCAACAGCAGTACTAGAGACGGTCCGGAAAAAAAAGGAACCTTTGAGATTATGGGAGGTTGCAGTAGGAGAAACTAACACTAATTTTGCTTTGCTATAAATAGGCAAGGTTTGTTTAGTGGTGTCGCTGGTATAGTGACCAACAACAGCTAGTAAATCACGATACTTTACCAAACGCTGGGCAACTTTGCGGGCAGTATTGAGGATTGCACCTTTAGCATTTGGACGATTACTATCATCAGCAATGATAATTCGCAGAGGCTGACCTTTTTCTAGTGCCTCAGTTTGAGCTTGAGCCGCACCCCTGAGTATTTGTAGACCCATAGCAGTAGAACGTTCTAGGGAAACTGCAACGGCAATTGTATAAATCTTATTGGCTGGGAATTGGATTTGAATTTTGGCATTATTGAGGTAGATTAAAGTTTCTGCATCTGCTTCTTGATTGAAAGCGTCTTGAAATAAAATCACAGCCTTCGCAAAATTTTGCTGGCGATATTTTTCAATAGCTAATTGTTTGGCTGGTGGAGGCTGACCATTTCCCCAAAAACTACTAGGAATCAGACTTTCTTCGCCGCAACTGAGATGATCGTATAGTATTTGGTCACAAGTGCGAGGCATAGTAATTTCTTGATATATTTGTTTACCACCAATTAGCAGCAAAACACCACAAGTTGTTGTTAATAATAATTTTTGCCATTGCAGGTGGGGATGTTTTTCAAGCTGCGTGATTTGCTCAAGAATAACTTGCGCGTTTTTTGGGCGTTGCTTATAGTCAGCAACGGTCATTGTTTGAATTAGGGTAATTAATTTTCTCGGAGTTTTTGGGTCTGTGATATATTTAGACCAATTACGTAAATCTTGATAGTTATCGCTGGCTGGGTCAATACCTGTCAGTAAATAAATCAAAGTCCGACCCAGTGCATAAAAATCTGATTGTAAAACAGCGTAACCGTCACGTTGTTCGGGAGCAGTGTAACCAATGGAATGAATAACTGTCACCTGCTTACCGTTAACAATAGTTTGGGTTAATTTCCGTGCAGTCCCAAAATCAATTAACACTAATTTGCCATCAGGACGAAGCATAATATTTGCAGGTTTAATATCCCGATGGAACAACTTCTGCTCATGAACGAATTGCAAAATCTCCGTTATTTGGATCAGCCAATTTAATGCTATTTTATAAGATGTTAAATATTTATTTTTAGATAGCCAAGTTTGTAAATCTTGTCCTGGTATTTTCTCCATGACAAAACAGCGTAATTGGCGATTTGTATTTAAAACAAGCGGAAATATCACTTCACCAACAGGTAACCCAGGATGTCGTAAACTGATCAGAATTGATGCTTCTTGCTCAAAGAGTCTCTCTAGTTCTGGTGAGACTTCCTTGAGAGATTTAAGAACTTTCGGCTTTTCTGGGTTAACTAAATCTTGAATTTCAAATACTTCTGTATACCTTGTATAGTTATCTTGTTCAGCTTGCAAGGGATGTTTGATTAAATAGCGATTTTGTAGTATCAGCGGCGTTTGACAGTTTTGACATACGGCACAATTATCAGGATTTTTGCGCCGTGAACAATCGGGATTGATGCAATAAGCCATAAACTCAGGACGATAACCAAATAATTAAGCAAATAATACAGATATTTTAAATGGAATTACGCAAAAGTACCAAAAAGCTTACGTACCGTAACGAAATCATGTCATCCTTGGCGCTCAATAATGGCTAATCAATAATTTGTCAAGCTCACTTTTATATTAGTGACTGAGTGAGCCAAAACTGGACTAGCGCACACCAACTAATTCAGCGAAATTACTAATATACCTCAGCATTAAGGAGAAATCCATGAAGCGTTTTATCTCAACTGCTGCTGCTACGGTTACGTTAGTCCTTTCGTTGTCTACACAAGCGATATCTGCTGTGGGAAAAGCCCACGATCAGATTAAAGCTTCTCCTAGTACGGCTTTAGACAGACAATCATCCATCATCATGGAGTTGAACTCTGAGCAAGATGAGGAAACATACCTCAATCTAGGTGTTTTCTGCTTGCTATTCGGAAACTGGCAAGGGGCAATTGAGAATTTCGACCAAGCTATACGTATTAATCCTAACGTTGCTGAAGCTTACGGCATCAGAGGTATTGCCCGTTTGCAATTAGGAGACGTGAAAGGTGCTACTGAGGATTTACAGAAAGCGGCTGATATCTTTCAACACAAAGGGAAAATAGCCGAGTACCAAGAGGTAATGAACATAATTAAAGAAATTAACAATAAATCAACTGATGCTGTCATCAGTTAGAGATTAAGACAATCAATCATTTGTCAAATATTAATAGTGATGAAAATCATGAGTAAATCCAAAGGTTTTATTTTCTTGAAGCAATTTCCTTTATCATTGCAAATTGCGATCGCTCTCATTCTAGCCACCATCCTGGGAATTTTACTTCGGTAGGTTTGCCAACTCAATATATTGCTTTATTGATTACGGTTGATTGGTTTCTTGATCGTTGTCGCACTGCAATTAATCTGATGGGTGATATGACTATTAGTTGTTTGTTGGATGGTCAAAAACAGCAAATTGAAATTGGTAAATAATTCTGAATATGTTCCGTATTTGGGAGATGATTTATCTCACGCAGAGGCGCAAAGACGCACAGAGAATGAGAGTTTTTAAATGCAGGGGTAAGATGAATCGCATTATTTCTGGATATTTATTGAATGTGACGCGCTACCAGCAAACTTACTGGCTTGTAGCTGGGACAATTATTGGCTATGTTTGCTTTGTGGTGATATTGGGAACGACTCGGTTAGTGATTGGTGTTGGTGGTGCGATCGCATTAGGAATGATAGCGTTTTGGTGTTGGAATGTGAACCAATCTTTGCCAAAATCAACACACAATCTATTAGAACGCGAGACTTTTCTGGCGCATTTGAAAAAACTTGAAACCCAGATAGATAAAAGTTCTCAAACTTCTCAAATAACTTGGCGACAAGCTTATCAATGGGCAGAAGCAACTCAACAATTCGCTACTCAAATTGCTCAAATAGAACCTAGTTTAATTCCCGAATTATTAGAGGCTTTGTATACCGTAATCTCTCTGACTCAGCAGGTAGTTTTCGCTTTAGTAACAGTTAATCAAGTGCAATCTTCCACCTATCGTCCCTTAGCCCAGCAACAGTTACAAATTAGTTGCGATCGCCTCCAACAAACACACGATGAATTACAACAATTACAGGATCAAATCCTACTCTCCCACCTCAATCATACTCATCCTAATATCAATCTTCCCAAAACTTTGCAATTGATAATTACAGCAAATAAAACCGCCCTCCACTAAACATATTCTCATCTTTGCGTGTTAAAATTCTATCATCTAAAAATAGCCATGAAAATTGTTAGAAAACTCCGAAAACACATCGTTGTCTGGTTTTTGTGCGGTTTAATTAGCACATCAATATTCTCTTGCACCACCCCCAAAGTAGATTCTTTTGAAAGTGCTTACCGGGTTTTAAAAGAATCTTTATTACCTCAAATCTCCATCGAAAAAGCTACAATTTCTGATGCAGTTGCCCAAGGTTACAGTATTAAAAAATTAGCAGAACCTTTACCAAATCTGGAAGATTTTCCTCTCTATGGTGCCAAGCCATCAACTGATAGTAATATTGCTTATGTTGAAATTTTTGGTTCAGCGGAAAAATCCAATGCCCAAAAGCAAGATGAACGTTGGTTGGTGGATGTTGCAGAAGCCTTTAATGCCAAGAAAATTACTAACAGTTCCGGGCAAATTCTTCAGGTAGGAATTCGCAATATTCCCTCTGGTACTGCCACAAGAATTTTAGCGGCTAAAAAAGCAAGTCCGGCTGGGTTTTCCCCTTCTAATCAGCTATTGTTAAAACTTTTGGCATCTGAAGGAGTCACAACTTCAATTATTACTCCCAAATTAGTATCTGACTTTGTTGGTTTTGTGGTGGATGGGAAAGCTAATCAAGAACTAGCAAAAAACGGTGATGTCACCTTTGAAAAACTACTAGATGCTATTTTATCGGGCAAAATCACCGTTGGCTATCCCAATCCTTACAGTAGCAGTACATCTTTAAATTTACTGTACACTTTATTTTGGCGGAGTGCGGGACATGATCAAGATGGTAAACCTCTCACTACCTCAGAATTACAATCACCACAGGTAAATTCGGTATTTGATAAATTTCAAAATCAGGTGTTAATTACAACGCTGACAACTCTTGAATTGAAAGATATTTTTATCCGCGACAACCAAAAACTACAAGCGTTTCCTCTACAATATCAAAGTTACCAAACTTTGAAGAAACTGCCAGGATTTGAAGATGTGGTGTTTATCCCCTTTGGAGTACCTAATGATAATCCTTTGGTGGGGTTTAATTGGAATACTGCGTCCCAAAATGAAGGTTTACGGCGATTTAGTGAATTTGCTTTATCTCCAGAAATGCAGCAGTTAGCCAAAGCACAAGGCTTTAATGCGGATGAACAGTTCAAAAGTCGGGTTTTACCACCCATTCCTAATGGTGCAGTTCTGAAAGCGGCGCAGTCTTATTGGAAACAGCGTAAAGACGGCGGACGGACAGTTAACTTGATGATGGTTATTGATACCAGTGGTTCAATGGAAGGCGATCGCCTACAAGCTGTCAAAAACAGTCTGCGAATTGCTGCACAGTCAATTAATCCTGGTAACTATGTGGGACTAGTTGCATTTAGCGATCGCCCTCAACAAATACTTCCCCTTGCTCCTTTTAATACACAACAACACAAACGTTTGTTAGCGGCCGCTGATTCCCTCATCGCTGATGGAGAAACAGCTATGTATGACGGGATGATAGTCGGTTTATCAGAACTAATGGAACGTCAAAAAACTGATCCTAATGGAAGATTTTATTTGCTACTGCTGAGTGATGGTGAAGTGAATACAGGATTACGGTTTAACGAAATCGCCAATGTTCTCAAATATAGTGGTGTGCGTTTCTATCCCATCGGTTATGGAGAAGTTAATCAAAATGAATTACAAGAAATTGCGAAGTTGCGAGAAACTACTGTGAAATCCAGCGATCCGCAAAAACTACAAACACTATTCACCGAACTGTTGCAAACCAACTTGTAAGGATTCAGGTAGTTTAATCAATAAGGTCGATCCCCGACTTCTTCTTTTGATAAGTCCAATAAATTATGACTAATGGACAGAAGTCGGGGATCTGATTTCTTCAGAGAAGAATTACACCAACTTGTGAATAATTTGTAAATGTATGAATCGTTCTTTGTTCAAAATTTTAGGATGGGGTTGGGGATTATTTTTGATTGCGGGAGTGGCGATCACACAAATTTCTCCACGTGCAATTTTACTTATTGATAAAAGTTACTGTCCTCCTGAACAATGGCAGAAAGTAGCACAAACCTACGCTCAAAAATATCAAACTTCCCAATTACATACAGTAATTTTATTTGATGATTTGAGCCAAGAAAAATTCTCACTTCCACCGCAACCATCAGTAATTAGCCAGTTATCCACCTACGGTCGCCCAAATTTAAAACGACAATCTCAGCTACAGAAAACTTATCCAAAAGCTCAATTATTGAGTTGTCGTTTGATTAACAATTAAATAATCGCTGTACGCATTTAAGAATCACGGGTTGTAGATAAAATCTTTCCATTGCTTCATCTTTGATTGTTTCTATCAACGCTCGTCGTTTTAAAGATAAGAGTGCTGCTAAAATATCGCCATTAGCAGCATTATTTTTGAGGTTTAAGAGTATTTCTTGACGAGTGAATCCTTGTAATTTAGTGGCTAAAAACTCCATAATCATTTTTTCTAAAGGAGAAATTTGTTCTAGCCATCGTGTTACCAGGGGAGCAAATTCACCAGAGACTAATGTTCCAGAAGCAAGAAACTCTCCCACATCTCCAGCAAATAATTCATGGATGAAATTGGCGGCCATATTCAGAAATAAGGGATTACCACCATATTGGTTAACTAGAGTAATCCACTGTTGAGCATCAAAGGTAAGTTGATGATGCTGCAAAAGTTCAATTGCACCTTCCATAAGTCCACCCAGGGGAAAAATCACCGCACCCGCAGCAGTTAAAAGATTTAATTCCTCTGGTTGTTCGCGGCTAGTGATCATCACACAACTATCATGAGACGTTTGCACAACACTGCGGAGAAAGTCTGCATATAGTTCATATCCTGCACGATATTGTCCCCCGCGGTTACCGCCTAAAATTGCATCCCAACCATCAAAAATTAGTAGGGTTTGCGGTGCTAAATCTGGTGGTTTATCTGTTGCTGGTGGGTTGTGGTGAAAGGAAAACCACAGAGTTTGTTGAAAATGCGATCGCCTATTTTCTGCTAATTTTACAGCTAAAGCTGTTTTCCCAATACCTCCTATTCCTGTGATGACAATTAGGGGTGTTCTTTGTTCTATTGCTTGGCTAAGTTTCGCTAGTTCGTAACGTCTGCCAAAGAATAAGGGAATATAGGGGATTTGGGTTGTATTAGCTATGGAAGAATTGAGAGGACGTTCCACTAAGTCTTGCCAATTTAAACCCAAAACCTGACAAAATGCTTTAAATGCTGAGGCATCAATGGCATCACCTTTAAGGAAGCGTTTCCATGTCGCTAAAGATACCCCTGCTGCAAATACTTCGGCATTTTCCCAGTTACAGTTAGGTTCAATAATTTGACTGGTTTGTTCTAACCAAAGCGGATTATCAATTGTCCAACCTTTTTCTTTACGAGCTTGTTTAGTAATTTGCAATCCAGTCTGAGAAAGTTTTAAGCTAGGCATTACACTAAGTTGGTGAGTGTTAAAAATTGTCGTTATGACAAGGCAACAAGCAAAATAGCAAGAGTTGATGAATTTTATCCTGTTCCTATTCCCTGTTACTAATAACTAAATATCTTTAACCCGTTTAATTGCCACTAATGCCTGATAAATCATAGCTGCAACTTCAGCCCGTGTGGCTTCTCTGGTGGGGGCAAGAAGTTTGGGATCTGGATAATTAACAATAATTTTGTGTTGGTTGGCGGTTGCGATCGCGGTTCTGGCATATTCAGGTACTGATTTTATATCAGTGTAGGCAGTTAATAAATTGTTATTAGCATTGTTAGCTGGTGGTAGTCCGAGTCCGTTGACTAGGGAAACTAACACCTGTATTCTTTGCACATTTTGATCTGGGCGAAAAGTGCGATCGCTAAACCCACCGACAAAACCACCTCTAGCAGCTATGTGAATGGCTTTAGCTGCCCAAAAATCAGCGGGAACATCTATAAATTCTATTCCTTGACGTTTGGGTGTAGGGTTAAAAGCAGCGGCTATTAAGGCCGCATATTGGGCGCGAGTCA
The DNA here is from genome assembly GCF_005402885.1 of Sphaerospermopsis reniformis. Taxonomy (NCBI): domain Bacteria; kingdom Bacillati; phylum Cyanobacteriota; class Cyanophyceae; order Nostocales; family Aphanizomenonaceae; genus Sphaerospermopsis; species Sphaerospermopsis reniformis. Next base: position 31,990 of record NZ_BJCE01000016.1, on the reverse strand, counting down.
TGGCTTTATCTGGTTGATAACTACCATCAGCAAAACCTTGAGTTAAATTCATACTCACCAACGCCCGAATATATGCTTCTGCCCAATGTCCTACCAAATCAGAAAATGAGGGAATTTCTGTATCTGGTTTGACAATGTAGGGAGAAGAAATAACTTGTGCCTCACCTCTGGAAACTAAAGCTTGATAAATTAATGCTGCTACCTCTGCACGAGTAATTTCTCTGAGTGGTTCTAATAGTTCTATTTGGGGATAATTGACTATTAGCAGTTTTTGAGTAGCAACTGTGACTGCATTTGTAGCATAACTAGGAATTTGGGCGCGATCGCTATACACATTTAACCCGTTAGGATTACTGCCTGTAAATTTTAAACCATTAACAATTGATACTATCGCCTGTACTTTGGTTAAATTTTGTCCTGGTCTAAAAGTACCATCGGGAAAGCCACTCAAAAAACCGGCATCAGCCGCACTAGCAATAGCTGAAGCTGCCCAAAAATCAGTTCTGACATCTTTAAATCTATTGAGGTTATTACTAGCAGGTAGTTGAAAAGTCTTAGTAATTAAGGCAGCATATTGAGCGCGGGTAATAGGTGTAGCAGGTCGAAATGTGCCATCAGGGAAACCACTAATAAAACCTTTATTCACCAAAGCTTCTACAAACGCCGCTGCCCAATGTCCATCTAAGTCTGAAAAACTGGTACTAACAACTTGACTAGGAGTATCGGCTGTAGCAGCGAGAAATTTTACTACTCCCTGAACTTGGGCAGGATTTAACTGATTGCCTACAGAAATCACTTTTTGAGATGATATATTTTGAATATCAAAATCTTTGTGATCACGAAAAATATTATCAGCCGGATCTTCGGGTTTACCCAACTCAGGAACAGCATTACCATTTACCAATAAACCACCTTGGGTATTTTGGCAAATCAAATTTCGTCGTAATACGGGACTAGCATCACGAGAAAGGGCTATACCTATCGAGTTATTGGCAAGTTTGTTATTGGCCACTAGAGGGGCTGCAAAATCGCTAATAGCTATCCCTACAGGGTTATTTTCAAATACATTCCGCAACACTTCCCCTTTGCTATAACGTGCCATCATTAAACCACTGGCAGCATTTTGGACAAATACATTATCTAAAATGGCGGGTTTAGCCTTACCAGTTGCAAATATCCCTTCCCGTCCACATTTACTGAATGTATTATTAGCTAAAGTCGGTGCTGTTGATTCAATCCAAATCCCAGTACCCTTAGAAACAGGATTGATCACTGTTACCCCTAACAAACTGGCATTACCTAACAACAGCAATGTGATATCTTGCCAACCAAAGGTAGGACTTTGATACTCACCACTGCCAGAAATAATAATTCCCTGACCTTTGTTAGATTCGTTACCTACTATGAGCATTTCCCCAGGAATAATCAGCGGAAACACCTCTCCGTTAGAAGTGCTATACGTTCCTGGTGCTAACTGAATAATTCCTGGGGTTCTGGTGGCTTTTAAGGCACGGGTGATACTTTTTAACGGACTTAACCGAGAACCTGTATTAGCATCGTTACCTATGACGGGATTTACATGGAGTGTCGCAACAGCCATAATTGATAATTCAGGATTTATAATACATAATTAATAATTTATACTTTACAGCAGGAGTCAGGAGTCAGGAGGAAGAATATTTGTTTGTAGCCAGAATTTACAGGAGAAAGTTTTTTCATTAATTATCAAGAATGAATCGAAAACTCTCATTAATTCTGTATTCTGTATCCTGAATCCTTACGACAATTGTTTAATTCACTGTTTACTTCCAGGTTTACAATCTCTCCTTTCTATGAGAAAAAAAGAAAAAAAGAAACAATTTCCTATTTCCCAATCTTCTCACTTTCAGGTCAGGAGAAGTAATTGTCAGATGCTTCTAATTCTTCCTTCTGACTCCTGACTCCTGACTCCTTACAAATTATCAATTATCAATTGACAATCGAAACTGATTAACAACCTGATCTAATCCTACGGAATGGGCAGCTTTAAATAATAAGCGATCGCCCTCCTTTACATAAGTATTTAATCTGGTTACTAAATCACTATGAGTAGCAAAACATTCACAAGGAATTCCTTTTGCACTATCAGCAATAATTTCTGCATCTTGGCTATTAACTAAAATCAATAACCCATCTAAATTCAATTTCTGCACCATTTCCCCAACTTGTTGATGTAATTGTGGGGATCTGTCTCCTAATTCCTTCATTGCTCCTAATACGGCAATTTTCCGCTTTCCTGGTGTATCTGCTAATAACTGCAAAGCTGCTAACATCGCTTCTGGGGCGGCGTTATAAGTTTCATCTAAAATTACAATATCATTAGGTAATGTAAACCTTTGAGATCGCCCTCCTGGCATATTCACAATTACCCCTTTTTTTAGGGTTTGCCAATCAATTTCTAATACCTTAGCTACTGCTAATGCTGCTAAAAAATTAGTGGCATTATGACGACCTGGTAAGGGTAATGGTAAATCCATTCCTGCTACTTCTATAGTTTCATTGTCAATTAATTTCCCTTGAATATCTCCACCGGAAAAACCATAACTAATCACTTTTCCCTGCCAAAATTTCTTTGCTATCTCCATTAATAGGGGACTATCGTAATTGAGAATTGCTACACTATCATCAGACATTTCTGCTAATAACTCACATTTAGCTTCTGCGATCGCTTGTTCTGAACCTAGTAGCTCAATATGTGCTGTTCCCACATTAGTAATCACACCGATATTTGGACTAGCTATTTGTGTTAATTCCGCAATTTGTCCCCTTCCTCGCATGGCCATTTCTATGACTGCAAAATCATGTTCTGCACCCATTTCTAACAGCGTTTTAGGAACACCTATTTCATTGTTGAAATTTCCATAGGTTTTGTGAACTTGTCCTCTAGTTCCTAAAACTGCGGCGATCAGTTCCTTGGTTGTGGTTTTACCTACTGAACCTGTTACCCCAATGACAGGAATAGTAAAAGAATCCCGCCACCATCTAGCAATTTGCTGATATGCCTTCAGGGTGTTGGGAACTTGTAATACAGGTATGTCAGGGTTTTCATCAGTATACTCTACAATGGCGGCAATTGCACCCTTGGCGATCGCCATTTTTACAAACTTGTGTCCATCGAATTTTTCGCCGCGTAAAGCTAAAAACACTTCACCCGGTTGTAAAATCCTGGTGTCTGTTTGGATACCCTTGCTTACTTGAGCTAATGCAGATGCAGATAAATTTACAGGATGGGCTGATAGAACTTCAACCAATTGGGATAAAGTAGCCGAAACAGACATACTGATCATCAATAAAAGTTAATTACCAAATCCTACAATCTTTGAGGACAGAATTGACACTCCCTACATTGTTGAGGCGAAACCTAAATAGGGGTTGCTGAGAAAGTCTTTCCGTGAGGGCATAGGAGTCAGGAGTCAGAAGTGGTAGGGGCGAAGCATTAGGGCGACTAATTATCAATTTTTGTCCAAGCCTATTTTCCGAATGCTGATGCTTCCAGCACGCTTCGCGAACGCCCGTACAGGAGTCAGGAGGAGATTTGAAAATTCCTTTGCCATCTCTTGAAATCCCCAAAAATGCACACTTTTTCCGGTATACCCTTCAAAACCCTTGCACTAATTTCTGTGTTTATCAGCCTCTAACCTTTGATATATCAAGGTTTTAGGTTTATTCAGCAAACCCTAAATCAAAATGTGGTTTATTTACCTGAAAATAGCTGTAATTCAAAATATGAATCTCAGTATTTTCGTGTTAAAATACCGCCAAGTGGTGAGATTTTCTACTAAAATGATTAAAATGACATCAGATTTTAACTTTCTTAAACAGCTATATAACGCTTTTGATCCCTTTCAACCTTTACCTGCGGGAGATCCTGCTTATGTTGACTGTCAGGAAGTGCGGGGAGATGGGGATATATTGGAAGCATTAGGAAAGGAAATTTTATATTCTGATAGAAATACCTGTCAACTGTATGCAGGTCATCGTGGTGCAGGAAAATCTACAGAATTATTAAGACTACAACAATATTTAGATGAAAAAAGGTTTTTTGTCGTCTATTTTCCGGCAGATGAAAAAGATATTGATCCAGAGGATGTTCAATATACAGATATTCTTTTAGCTTGCACTCGCAATATTTTAGCAGCATTTAAAGATAAAACTAATTCACCAGCTATATTAAATTGGTTAAAAGGACGATTTGAGGATTTAAAAGATTTCTTACAAACAGAAATTTCCCTAGATGAATTATCAATTGAACTACAGCTTTTACTACTTGCCAAAATCACTACAAAAATCCGCAGTGAACCCAATGAACGCCGCAAAATTCGCGATTTAATTAATCCCCATACGACTACTTTAACTCAGGCATTAAATGAATTTATTCAAGATGTCAAAAAAAATCTACCTTCAGGATATGACGAATTAGTTTTAATTGCTGATAATTTAGATAGAATTGTTCCTGTTATCCAAGGACAAGACCGCAGCAACCATGATCAAATTTTTATAGATCGCAATGAACAACTGAAAGCTTTAGATTGTCATTTAGTTTATACAGTACCAATTTCTTTAATTTATTCTGATAGGTCAGCATCATTAACAGATATCTATGGTACTCCTCAAGTATTACCAATGATTATGGTACAAACTCCTAAAAATGAACCCTATCCACCAGGAATTAATAAAGTTATTGAAGTTCTCCAAAAACGACTCACTACCATAGACCCTAGTAAATCTATTGTGCATTTATTTGACAACAGGGAATCTTTAGAAAATTTATGTTTAATGAGTGGTGGTCATGTGCGAAATTTATTATTATTAATGAAGGAAGCTCTCAAATACACCAATACTTTACCGATTTCTAAAAAGGCTTTACAACGGTCAATTAGCGAGTTAAGAAATACCTATAAAAATACCATTTACTTTAATGAATGGGAAGCACTGGCAAAGGTTCATAAATCTAAAGAAATAGTCAATGATCAACTTTATCGGGGTTTATTATTTAATCGCTGTATTTTAGAATATCGTTATCAAGAACCTGATGGAGAAACTAAATTTTGGTATGATATTCATCCTCTGATTAAAGGGATCAAAGAATTTCAGGATGCCTATAATCAATTATATCCTGAATAAAAAATTGTAGGTTGGGTAGAACAAAGTGAAACCCAACAGAATAACAGCAGTTTTGGAAATGTTGGGTTTACTCAACCCAACCTATATTTATGATTCTTATTTATCTAAAACTATGCCTCTAAAACTATGCCTCTAAAACTAAGTGAATGGGATAATGATTTACCCATAGAACAAGACGAAGAATATCAAGTCTTTCTGCGGACACTGCGGTTTACAGAAGGTTTTGCTTTATTATTTGTCCGCTGTTCTCCTGCTAGTGGTGAACAATTAATTAGTAAAGTTAAAGCAGATATTCATGATCAAAAGATAGAAATTCTCAAATTAAATAAAAATGTTACTAATTTATATGTAGAAGTTGATCAATTACCTAACAAAAATCATATCAATATTTTATTCATTACAGGTTTAGAATCTGCATTGTATAAATATGAAGAAGCCAAAACTTTAGCAGGTTGGAGTAGTCGAAAAACCCATCATTATAGCTGGGAAGGTGTACCACCAATTTTAATTAACATTAACCAGCAGCGAGAAAGATTTAGAGATCAATTTAAAATTTGTTTTGTATTCTTATTACCACAGTTTGCAATTAAATATTTTATTCACCGCGCCCCTGATTTTTTTGATTGGCGTTCTGGTTTATTTAATTTTCCCCTAGACTCCACAACCCTAGAACAAGAATCAAATCGCATTATTCAGGAAGGAACTTATGAAAAGTATGTCAATTTAACTCCTGAAGAAACCAATGAGAAAATTCTAGAAATTATAGAAATTATTGAACATGATCAAATAGAGAGTGTTCAAAAAGCTAAATTGTTTTTTGAATTAGGTTATTTACAAAATATTAAACAAGATTATCAAGCTGCAATTTCTTCTTTCGACAAAGCACTGGAATTTAAACCTGATAAACATGAAGCTTGGTACAAACGTGGCATTTCCCTACACAATTTAGGCAGCCATGAAGAAGCCATATCTTCTTATGATAAAGCACTGGAAATAAAACCTGATAAACATGAAGCTTGGAACAACCGGGGCATTTCCCTAGATGATTTAGGCAGGTATGAAGAAGCCATATCTTCTTATGATAAAGCACTGGCAATTAAACCTGATTTGCATCAAGCTTGGTATAATCGGGGCATTTCCCTAGATGATTTAGGCAGGTATGAAGAAGCCATATCTTCTTATGATAAAGCACTGGAAATAAAACCTGATAAACATAAAGCTTGGTACAAACGTGGCATTTCCCTACACAATTTAGGCAGTCATGAAGAAGCCATATCTTCTTATGATAAAGCACTGGAAATAAAACCTGATAAACATGAAGCTTGGTACAAACGTGGCATTTCTTTAGATAATTTAGGCAGGCATGAAGAAGCCATATCCTCCTATGATAAAGCACTGGCAATTAAACCTGATTTGCATCAAGCTTGGTATAACCGGGGCATTTCTTTAGATGATTTAGGCAGGCATGAAGAAGCCATATCCTCCTACGAAAAAGCACTGGAAATAAAACCTGGTTAACATCAAGCTTGGAACAACCGGGGTAATTCCCTAGATAATTTAGGAAGGTATGAAGAGGCGATCGCATCCTACGACAAAGCACTGGAATTTAAACCTGATGATCATGATGCTTGGAACAACCGGGGTATTTCCCTAGATAATTTAGGAAGGTATGAAGAGGCGATCGCATCCTACGACAAAGCACTGGAATTTAAACCTGATAAACATGAAGCTTGGTACAACCGGGGTAATTCCCTACGGAATTTAGGTAGGTATGAAGAGGCGATCGCATCCTACGACAAAGCACTGGAATTTAAACCTGATAAACATGAAGCTTGGTACAACCGGGGTATTTCCCTAGATAATTTAGGAAGGTATGAAGAGGCGATCGCATCCTACGACAAAGCACTGGAATTTAAACCTGATAAATATGATGCTTGGTACAACAAAGCTTGTAGTTATGCTCTACAAGGTAATATTAATCAAGCAATTGCAAATCTGCAAACAGCAATTAATTTGCGTCCTGAGACAGTTAAGGAATGGGTAAAAACTGACTCAGATTTTGATGCTATTCGGGAGGATGTACGTTTTCAATCTTTATAAATCAAAGGTTAGAGGCTCATAAGAAAGACAGTAGGTGCAAGGTTATAGCGTCTTGAGTCTGAAAACCGTATGGCTGATGCTCACGGCAAAACTTTGCACTTTTGTAGGTAGCCAGAGATGAAAAAATGTTTTTAACTCTCCTCCTGACTCCTCTACGGGCGTTCGCGAAGCGTGCTGGAAGCATCAGCATTCGGAAAATAGGCTTGGACAAAAATTGATAATTAGTCGCCCTAATGCTTCGCCCCTACCACTTCTGACTCCTGACTCCTAGCCCTAACGAAAGGACTTTTTCAGCAAACCCGAATTAAAAATTAAAACTTTTGCTTTGGTGAAAGACACCCAAAGGTGTGAATTTAGTGTTCTCCTGTTTTTTCAATTGTTTCAATAACTGCTAAACCTATACCAGAAGCTGCAATTAACAGGACTGCTGAGATCAGATAGGCACTGGTCAGCATTCGGAGGGCTTCGTCAAAAAAAATGTAGGTGGTCATCTGTTCACCTTCTGAACTTTAAGCGGCTACTAGTGTTATTTAGTGTAATTTCTTTCTTCACACCCTGATAAGTCAATTTCGGTGATTAATTCCTAGCAATACCATCTTAACAAAACTTTAGCTATTTCAAAACCCCATGACAAAATTTTCTAGCTAAAGATTTGAGGAAATTAACCCAGATTTAGTAAAAACCTATATGACAAGGGAATAGGGAACAGGGAATAGGGAATAGGGAATAGGTTTTTGGATATTTTACTTTTCGTTACATAGTTCGGTTTTTTCTGTTTACCTACTTACAAACAAGCTTGAACTGTAGAAATTACTGATTTTGATAATGATAGTAATTCATAACCTCCTTCTAAACCAAATAAGATTTTTCTAGTTACGCCTAAACAATATTGAGTAAATAAACCAAAATCTTCGGGTTGCAAAAAGATACTTGCTAAAGGATCGGCTTCTAGAGCATCATAACCAGCACTAACAATTAATAAATCTGCATGAAAGTTGTTTAAAAACGGTAGTATTTTGTATTGCCACAAAGGTTGATAGACGCTGATATCACTGCCAGGGGGTAGAGGTAAATTTAAAACATTTTTGTAAAAGCCTTGTTCGGAAGCTCTTCCCGTACCAGGATAAGCTGGGTATTGATGTAAAGAACAATAGGCAATTTCTGGGTAACTTTCTACTATGGCTTGAGTACCATTTCCGTGATGTACATCCCAGTCTAAGATGGCGACACGGTTAATACCTGGTTGTTGTAAGGCATATAAAGCGGCGATCGCTGCATTAGAAAATAAGCAAAACCCCATTCCTGTATTACTTTCGGCATGGTGTCCAGGGGGACGTGCTAACACAAAGGCGGGATTTTCTCTACTTAAAACCTCATTCACCCCATCTAACCAAGCACTTACAGCTAACAAAGCTACATCATAACTGCGGGGGGAAACTGGGGTATCTCCATCTAAATAACCACCACCAGTAGTTGCAATATGTTTCAGTTTTTCAATGTATATTGCAGTGTGGGCGGTTTCTATCCAAGACATTAACTCCTGTTTAACTGGTGTGGGGGTTAACCAGTGGATTTTTTGGGCAAAGTCAGCAGTTTTTAAAGCCGTGACAACAGCACTTAAACGTTCTGGTTTTTCTGGGTGGTAGCGTCCGGTTTGGTGTTCGAGAAATTCATCGGAATAAATAATTGGTAGCATGGGCGGGAATAGCAAAATACTGAATGCAATTCTAGCCTGACTGTTCCTTGCTGTAACCAGTTATGATTTTTTCTGTACTTCAATCTAAACTTCAATCTAATGCTAACAAGCGAGGAATTGTTTCTAATTTAGCTTTAAGTTCTCTTTCTTCTCTACCTTCTTCTAACGCTTCTTGATCAAATCGTGTTTGTTTTAAAGCTGTTACACAGCTAAATTGTATAATCCTAATATGAATAAATCCGAAAAATTTACAGGTAAAGGTTTTTAGCTATTTTTACTTGTACTGAGCGACTTGTACTGAGCCTGTCCTGAGCCTGTCCTGAGCCTGTCCTGAGCAGTGTCGAAGGGCGGTGTCGAAGGTCGCAGTCGAAGGTCGCAGTCGAAGTAAGTCGAAGTAAGCCGAAGTGCTTTCAAAAAGTGCCAACTTTTATGAGGTGGCAAGTGAAAAACCCTGCACTTACAGCAGTTTTCATGTCTTTAGACTACAGTAAGGGCGAAGCATTCGGACAATTAATTATCGGTTTTTACCTAAGACTATCATCCGAATGCTTCGCCCCTACATTGTTGACGCGAAACCTAAATCAAAATATGGTTTATTTACCTGAAAATAGCTGTAATTCCTAATTAAAGAAAAAATCGTTCCTATCCAACTCTTGAAACTGTCACCTGTCACCGTGGTGTAGGCTATCAAACATCAAACTGATTTTATTCCTCAATCCTCAATCTTGAATTTTTAATTCTGAATCCTCAATTATTAGCTGCATTTTTTTAATAAAATCTTGAATTTGTGAATTTATGATTTGATAATTATTCTGACTCTTGACTCCTAAATTCTTACTTTTCTCTGATATGATCTTTTTGTTTGACTGTCTTTACCACAAACGGGGTCTATATATGTTAGAATTGTAGGAAAATATGACAATTTTTCAAGATTAATTTGACATAATTTTGTATTTTGTCAAGTACAAAGGCTAAAATCTACGTTTTTTGGAGTTTTGCAGGTTATGACAACCTCACAGGAGAGGATTATCCCGACGGATTTACGACAAGAGATGTCACAATCTTATCTGGAATACGCTATGAGCGTAATTGTCGGTCGGGCGCTACCAGATGCTAGGGATGGTCTAAAACCTGTGCATCGTCGCATCCTCTATGCTATGCACGAGTTAGGGCTGTTGCACGATCGCCCGTTTAGAAAGTGCGCCCGTGTGGTGGGGGAAGTTTTGGGTAAATATCACCCCCACGGTGACACGGCGGTATATGATGCTTTGGTACGGATGGCGCAGGACTTTTCCATGCGATCGCCTTTAATCAACGGTCATGGTAATTTTGGTTCTATTGACAATGACCCACCGGCGGCGATGCGTTATACAGAATGTCGTCTACAAGCATTAACTAGTCATTCCTTATTGCAAGATATTGAAGCTGAAACTGTAGACTTTATTGATAATTTTGATGGTTCTCAACAAGAACCCACAGTATTACCTTCCCGTATTCCCCAACTATTACTTAATGGTTCTTCGGGAATTGCGGTAGGCATGGCTACTAACATTCCTCCGCATAATTTGGGAGAATTAATTGATGGGTTAGTGGCATTAATTCACAACCCAGAAATAACCGACACTCAATTAATGCAGTATGTTCACGGTCCTGACTTCCCCACAGGGGCGCAAATTCTAGGAACATCAGCCATTAAAGAAGCGTACACCAGCGGACGGGGTTCAATTACCATGCGGGGTGTGGCAACTATTGAAACCGTTGAACAACGCAACCGCCCAGCTAGAGAAGCAATAATTGTTACCGAGTTACCCTACCAAACCAACAAAGCGGCCTTGATTGAAAAAATTGCCGAGTTGGTGAATGATAAGAAAATTGATGGTATTGCAGATATCCGAGATGAAAGCGATCGCGACGGGATGCGAATCGTCATAGAATTAAAACGTGATGCCTATCCCCGTGTTGTTTTAAATAACCTTTATAAACAAACCCCACTTCAGTCCAACTTTGGCGCGAATATGTTGGCTTTGGTGAACGGGGAACCACAAATACTCACCCTGAAAAACTTCCTCAGCGTCTTTTTAGATTTTCGCATTGAAACCATTAACAGACGTACTCGTTACCAACTGAAAAAAGCAGAGGAAAGAGATCATCTATTACAAGGTTTATTAATTGCCCTCTCTCATTTAGATGCAATTATCAACCTGATTAGAAACGCCCCCGACGCACCCTCAGCCAAAGGTGAATTAATTAGCAATTATGGACTTTCCGAAGTGCAAGCTGATGCCATTTTGCAAATGCAATTGCGGCGGTTAACAGCCTTAGAAGCGGATAAAATTCGCTTAGAACATGAAGAATTGCAAGTACAAATTGCAGACTTGCGGGATATTCTGGATAGACGGGAAAGGGTACTGGAAATTATCGAAACCGAAGTTACCCAAATTAAAACCCAGTTTGCCACACCGCGACGCACAGCTATTACCCATGCCGAAGGGGAAATAGATGATATAGACTTGATCGCTAACGAGAAAGTTTTAATTTTGGTGACACAACAAGGTTACATCAAACGGATGCCCGTGAATACCTTTGAAGCTCAAAACCGGGCTACCAGAGGAAAAGCCGGTGCTAAAGTCAAAGAAGATGATACCATCGAGCATTTTTTAACCTGCTGTGATCATGATAGCGTCTTATTTTTTAGCGATCGCGGCGTAGTTTACAGCCTCAAAGCTTATCAAATACCAGAAGGTTCACGCACCAGTCGGGGTACACCCATTGTCCAGATGTTACCCATACCCAAAGAAGAAAAAATCACTTCCATTGTACCTGTAGACGAATTTAGCAGCGAAGAATATTTAGTCATGCTCACCAAAGGCGGTAACATCAAAAAAACCGCATTAGAAGCATTTAGCAACATTCGCGCTAACGGGTTAATAGCCATATCCTTAGAAGAAGGCGATCATTTGCGTTGGGTGAGACGTGCCAAAGTAGAAGATAGTATCATCATCGGTTCACGTCATGGTATGGCCATACACTTCCGTTGTACCCATGATCAACTGCGTCCTCTGGGAAGGGCGACTCGTGGGGTAAAATCAATGAAACTCAAAGCTGGTGATGAACTGGTAGGAATGGATATTCTTCCTGCGGCCATTCTCGACACCTTAAACACAGAAACAGAAGCGGAACTAGAAGAAGAAACCATCGAAATTGAAGAAACCGCAGAAAATAGCGAAGAAACCACCGAAACACCAAACAGCACAGGACCCTGGGTATTAATCATCACGATGGGAGGCTATGGAAAGCGTGTACCCGTAGGACAATTTAGACTACAAAACCGCGCTGGACAAGGTATCACCGCTACCAAATTTAAAAACCGCAAAACCAAGGATCAACTAGCAACCCTGCGAATAGTCAACCCCGACGAAGAGATCATGATGGCGACAAACAGAGGTATTATTATTCGCCAATCTGTTAACGCCATTTCTGTACAATCACGGACAGCAACCGGGGTAAGAGTACAGAAACTCGATGAAGATGATGCCATTACTGGAGTAGCAGTAGTTCCCCCCGATGCTGGAGATGCTGAAGACTCTGAGTAAAAGAACAAGGCAGAAGTTAAAATACTTACTTCCTTACCTAGTAGCTTTAACTAGTGGGGCATTGATGGGGGTGACAGTCGCCCCTGTCGGTGCTTGGTTTTTCGCTTGGGTTGCCCTTGCACCCCCTTGGGTGATAGTTGTTAAATATACTAATAAATTCCTGTCCTCTGCCTTTATTTGGGCGATCGCCTATCATGGAATAGCCCTATCATGGATCACAGGTATTCACCCCATGAAATGGTTAGGTGTACCCTGGTGGCCAAGTTTATTTATTACCATCTTTTGCTGGTCATTTATTAGCCTGTGGGGAGGTTTGTTAGTCTCTCTTTGGGCGTTTTTGATGGTGCGGTTAGATAAGCAACAGTCTTGGTTAAGGGTGTTAATTGGTACAGCTATATGGTGTGGTTTGGAAAGTTTGTGGAGTTCTGGATCTTTGTGGTGGAGTTCTTTATCTTACACTCAGTCACCGCATAATTTGGTAATTTTGCATTTGGGGCAATTTTCTGGACCGAATACGGTAACGGCGGTTATTGTGGCGGTTAATGGGTTGGTTGCGGAGTCTTGGATTTATTTTTGCACGCAGAGACGCAGAGACGCAGAGGAGAAAAAGAGTTTAAGGAAGGGGTTTTTTAATGGTTATTTGGTTTGTGCTGTTTTACTGTTAATTATCTCCCATGTTTTAGGCTTTGTTCTTTATTCCCAACCTTTGAATAATCGTGAAAATTCAGGTTTAAAAATAGGTATTGTTCAAGGTAATATTCCTAATGAAATTAAGTTGCTTCCTCAAGGATTTAGACGAGCAATTACAAACTATACTAATGGATATTTAACATTAGTAAATCAAGGTGTTGATGGGGTGTTAACTCCTGAAGGTGCTTTACCTTTATATGAACGTAATTTTCAAAATACTCCTTTGTTAGATGCGGTGAAGGATAAAGGGGTTGTAGTTTGGATCGGTGGTTTTGGGGAAAGGGGAAGAAGTTATACTAATAGTTTATTTGGGGTAAATGGTAAAGGGGAAGTTACTAGCAGATATGATAAGTCAAAGCTTGTACCTTTGGGGGAATTTGTTCCTTTTGAAGAAGTTATTGGGGCGTTAGTTCAACGGTTATCTCCTTTGGATGAACATCAAGTACATGGGGCAAAAAATCAAGTTTTTGATACTCCTTTGGGGCGGGTTATTGTGGGTATTTGTTATGAGTCTGCTTTTTCGGAAATCTTTAGATATCAGGCTGTTAATGGTGGGGAATTTATTTTGAGTTCTTCTAATGATGCCCATTATACGGCAGCAATGGCAGATCAACATCATGCCCAGGATATCATGCGAGCAATTGAAACTGATCGATGGGCTGTGAGGGCAACAAATACCGGTTATTCTGCTTTTGTCGATCCGCATGGGAGAACTTTGTGGAAATCAGGGTATAATATTTATGAAACCCACGCTGAAACTATTTATACTCGGAAAACTCAGACTTTATACGTGCGTTGGGGTGATTGGTTGATGCCTTTGTTGTTGGTTTTGGGGTTTTTGGGGTGGTTTATGACTAAATAGCCGGGAATTTTGGTAAGTAGGACTTGCTGGATATAAGATATCCTTATTTGACAAGTAGCTATTTTGTAACACCTACTTTTAAAGTATCCTTTTTTTAAATTAAAGAGTTGTCACCATGCAACTGAAAACCTTTTTGACCAGTGTTGCCGTAACCGCTTTGGTTATTCCCAGTGTATTAGCAAATACATCAAAAGTTTTGGCTGAAGACATTACCATTTTGTTAGAAAATAAAACAAGGGCAAATATGACAGAATTTTACGCTTCTCCTAGTGGGGTTAAAAATTGGGAAAACGATATTTTAGGTGATAATGTTTTACGATCTTGAAAGACGATAGAAATTAATTTCAATGACGAGCGCACAACTTGTATCTATGACTTTCTAGCCAAATTTGCTGATGGTGATGTAGTGGAAAAATATGATATCAATATTTGTAAATTGGCAGGTGGTAGTTACGAATTTTATGATTAAGTTTAATACTTATCATGTCTGCTTAGTCTGCTAACCACCAGTCACCAATCAGCAGTCCTATTTACTGATGAATCTGCGTTGCTTTGAGCATATGATAGGTAATAATCAACTGTGTCAAAGCTAGGGGGTAACTTTGCAATGTTTCCCCTGTTGTGCCAGCGATTTTACCAAGTTCAGGATTGATTTCGCGATCGCAAATATTCTTTAAATAAGGCAGATCATTACACATGATATGCTCTATCTTATTCACCTGTTCCAAGGTAGCGTGTCCATCAACTTCCAACACATCCACCGGTTTACCCATATCCCTACCTAGTCCCAAACGCACCGCTGATTCAGAATCATCATTATCTGGGTGAATAATCTGAGTAAAATCAGGATGGGGAATAGTTGGACGCAGTACCAAACGTACATTTAAATGTCCATTGCTTTCATCCTCATTTTCATTGGGAGGATAGAAACTCACCACAATATCAGACCATTGACGTTGGGGACGAATAAACGCTTCTGAGTCAGGTTCCCGTTTTTCTAACTCTGCTAATACTTGTTCTTCACTATAACCGCGTTTTTCTGTATCCCGTTTAACCTTCCATTTTGCCCGTAGTGATTCAGGAGGAGCAAGATAAACCTTAACATCATAAGCATCACGAGCAGCACGGGTAGAGTAACCCAGTAAACCTTCAATAATGACAAACTTATTCGGTTTAATGTACTGTGGAGGCTCAAATTTACCCGTTTTGTGGCTATAAACAGGCTTTAGAATTGTTTGACCTGTCCGTAGCAGCGATAGATGCTGCTGCATAATATCTAAGTAATTACAGTCAGGATGCAAGGCTGTAATACCGATTTCCGCCCGTTGTTGACGATCATAACGGTGGTAATCATCGGTACAGATGAGTGTAACATTCTCCGATCCAAGTACCTGAGCAATACCCCTAGTTAGCGTAGTCTTTCCTGCTGCGCTATCACCAACAATACCAAGAATGATTGGACGACTCATCTTACCCCCTTGAATACAAGCTGGTTACTTAATGCTGGTTACTTAATAATGTTGCTGGAGAACATTTAGTTTATTCATTCTAGTGGCAAATTAGTTAAAAAATTCCAGCTTTCTCTTTTCTCGCAACATCTCTCAACATAATCCTGCTCTTATCCTGATTCAAAAACTGTAAAATTCGCATTTATAATTGTGATAAGGAAAAAATATGTTAAGTTAAATAGAAATCTCCACAATAGAATGTATTAATTTGTCATAAGTTGTAGGGGCGAAGCTTATGGGCGATAATTTAACGGAAAAATCAGACATCTAGATATCCCATAAGCTTCGCCCTGCCCCCATAAATAGGTTCCATAATTTCTTTTCTGGAGATGTCTAATAAAAAATACTGAGATACAGATATATTAGTTCAATAAATTTAGCATCACAGTCATGGCAAAACAAACTATAGGCTTAGAACAGAACCTGTATGATTATTTACTTTCTGTTTCTGTACGTGAACCAGAAATTTTAACCCAACTACGTCAAGAAACCGCCCAGCTACCAATGTCTATAATGCAAATTTCCCCAGAACAGGGACAATTTATGGCATTGTTGGTTAAATTGATAGGAGCAAAAAAAACATTAGACATAGGAGTATTTACGGGTTATAGTTCCTTAGTGGTAGCGTTGGCTTTACCAGCAGATGGTAAAATTATTGCCTGTGATGTCAGTGAAGAATATACCAGCATAGCTAGGCGATATTGGGAAAAAGCAGGAATAGCAGATAAAGTTGACTTGCATATTGCCCCAGCTTTGGAAACTTTGGATAACTTGTTAGCAGCAGGAGAAGCAGAAAGTTTTGATTTTGCCTTTATTGACGCTGATAAAGGAAACTATGAAAATTATTATGAGCGATCGCTGCAATTAATTCGACCCGGTGGACTAATTGCCATTGATAATGTTTTATGGTCTGGGAAAGTAGCAGATCCAGAAATACAAGATAATCAAACTAAAAAAATTCGCGCCTTTAATCAAAAATTATATCAAGACTCAAGAATTACCTTGAGTTTAGTTCCCATAGCTGATGGTTTGACATTAGCTAATAAAAATTGAAGTACAGGGAACGGGGAACGGGGAAGAGGGAACAGGGGAGGTAAATAACCCAATTAATTACCAATTACCAATTACCAATTACCAATTACCAATTACCTAATAACATTCCTTGTGGTACGCTATCACCTTTAGATAGTGTCGAGGTAAGGAAGATGTCTAAACTGCGGGTGGGGTTGCTGTTTGGTGGACGTTCTGGAGAACATGAAGTATCAATAATTTCTGCAAGGGCGATCGCAAATGCTTTGAGTGCAGAAGCAAATAGTCAGAAATATGAAATTGTGCCTTTTTACATCCAAAAAAATGGTGTTTGGCAAGGGGGAGAAACTGCACAACAAGTTTTAAAATCTAGTGAAGCCACAGAAAATCCCGCTATAACCCCTAATTTATGGCAATTTCCCGCAGAAACAGCAGAAATTGATTTGTGGTTTCCCATACTCCACGGACCCAATGGCGAAGATGGAACAATTCAAGGTTTACTAACATTAATGCAAGTTCCCTTTGTTGGTTCTGGGGTGTTAGGTTCAGCCGCCGGGATGGATAAAATTGCTATGAAAACCGCTTTTGCCCAAGCAGGTTTATCCCAGGTAAAATACAAAGCAATAACGAGAGCGCAAATTTGGTCAAACCCTTGTATATTTCCTAAATTGTGTGATGAAATAGAAGCAACATTAGGCTATCCTTGTTTTGTCAAACCTGCTAATCTGGGTTCATCCGTAGGAATAGCCAAAGTGCGATCGCGTCAAGAATTAGAAGCGGCTTTAGATAACGCTGCAACTTATGATAGACGCATCATAGTCGAAGCCGGAGTAGTTGCCAGAGAAGTAGAATGTGCGGTTTTAGGCAACGACAACCCCAAAGCCTCCGTTATTGGTGAAATTACCTTTGATAGCGATTTTTACGATTATGAAACCAAGTATACTGAGGGTAAAGCAGACTTATTAATTCCTGCACCTTTACCAGAAACAGTAGTTCAACAAATTCAAGAAATGGCATTACAAGCCTTTGCAGCAGTTGATGGTGCAGGTTTAGCGCGAGTAGACTTTTTCTATGTAGAAGCTACTGGAGAAATTTTGATTAACGAAATTAACACCTTACCAGGGTTTACATCTACAAGTATGTATCCGCAACTTTGGGCAAATACTGGTATTTCTTTTACAGAATTAGTAGATAAATTAATTCAACTTGCCATTGAAAGACATACCAATTCTAAATTAGAAGATTCAGTAAAGTAATTTGCAGATAATGGGGAAAAAGTAGCATAATATCCAATTTTTTTGGAAATTTTTGGTAAAAAACCGCTATTTTGCCAAAAAACTACTTTCAACCCCCTTTATCCTACTGTTAAATAACACTTGTATCTTATAGTATAATAAACTACTAGAGGATGCAAGTGGAAATGAATCATGAACAGTCACAATGCAAAACCAGAACTAACCACAACTGTAAACAGCACTTCAGAAGAATTAAAAAATACATCTCTAATTAAGAAACGGTGCCTAAAGTATCCTTGGTTATGGTTTGTGGGGTTGTTAGTTATTCCCCTGGGAGTGGGAATATTTGGCTATTTCCAGCTAATTTATATTGGCTACGTTCCCAAAATAGAACCAGAAAAAACCATAGAAGTAGTCAGTAAAAAAGAAAACGTACTATCTTCTAATATCAGTAATCCTACACCTTTATGGTTAATGTTGGCGATCGCCCTCAGTTGTGCATCTGGTTGTTGGGTTATTTATCGCATACTCAAACTTCCACAACGTATTTAAGAAAGGGTGTCGAGGAATAGGTGAAAGGTGACAGGTGACAGTGAAGAAGCAGGGGAGAAGATTTTCCCCAATGACTAATGGCTAAAAACAAATAATAAAAAGTGCCAACTTGGCAACCAATCAGTAAACAACCCAGTTAAATTATTAAAAGATAAACGACTTCAATAATGTTGTTATCTGGGGTTACTACATAAAATAGCTTCTGCTTAAAAAGGCTGTTTCACAAGTTTGAATTATGAACAAACAAAGCAATCTACTAATATTTTGTTGGGCTATTAGTTCAGCAAAAAATAATAAAAAATCAAAGAAATCAAAAAGAAATCAGGTTTAACATTTGCTGCAACAGGAATACTCACATCATCTAGACACTATCGTTGAAATACATAGCCCCCTAAATAACGGATAGCGTCTATTAAAACATATTCCTGAACGCCCCAGCAGCAAATGTAGAGTGGGAGAAAAAAGGCGCTTGGTATGCCTTCTCCCACTCTTCTTTTATCAATTAATAATTGATAATTGATGATTGACAATTGATAATGGCTTAAATTACAGTTTAACAGAAATTCGTATCTTGCAAAAATTTCATAATTTCTCTATTCACTACATCATTAGCACCTGTGGATGCGTCATGATAACAATTTTCTATAATTTTTAACTGTGAATGAGGAATATAATGATGTAATTTTTCACCGTGACTCACAGGAAACCAACTATCTTGATCACCCCATAAAATTAAAGTTGGACATTCAATAGCAGTGAGACTATTTTGAATTTCAGTTAACATATTTGGTTTTTTAGCTTGTAAATTCTCAATTTCTCTAGCTGCTATTTGTAATTCTTCCGCAACTTTCACTAAAGTTCCGGGAATTTCAATAAAAGGATAAGTTATCCAATAAACATCTTCCTCTGTGAGAATAGCAGGATTAAATAACACTTTTCGTCTTTCCATACCCATGACTTCCCTAACTAGAGGTGCAAACACAAAAGCAAGACGTAAAAAATCAATTGTGTGGATAATTTCTAATGGTGTTTGTGCTAATAAACCCATTGCCCAATGAGGTAAGGTTTCGGTAAAAATGGGCGCATTCATAACCACTAAACTCCCAATTAATTGAGGATTTTTAGCCGCTAATGCTAAAGAAACTAACGCACCTAAAGACTCAGCGACAATGACGGGAGGTTCATCACATAAAGATTGAATAATCCGTTCTAATTCAATTATTTGATGACCACTCTTTTCTCTACGGTAAATAGCTTTTTCCGAAAAACCATAACCTTTAGCATCAAAACAAATTACCCGAAAATATTTAGATAATGGTTCAATACTGTATCGCCAATTATAACTCCAACTGCCCAAACCATGTAATAAAATTAATGGTTTACCTGTACCTTTTTCACCATAAGCAATTTTTACAGGATAGCCATACGCATCAGTAATAATTATATTTTGTTGACCTTGAGGAAAATGAAATTGCCACCAGTTTTTCATATTATTAGTTAGGGAATAGGGAATAGGGAATAGGGAATAGGGAATAGGGAATAGGGAATAGGGAATAGGGAATAGGGAATAGGGAATAGGGAATAGGGAATAGGGAATAGGGAATAGGGAATAGGGAATAGGGAATAGGATATTTTGAGTTAAGCTGTTACACAACTAAATTGTATAATCCTAATATTCTGAACTCTTGTTTAACAGGCAAGATGCCTGTTCCACTTATACAAATTAAATGCATAACAGCTTAGTTAATGATTAATTTACCCACCATTTAAAGCTTTCCATAGCATTCCTATAAAAATAACAGGTAATGCAATTAAAACAATACCAAGTACAACCAACACTGCAAAAAGAGCAATAATAAAACCTTGATCGGCCTTCTTTTTTTCACCAGGAGATTTTAAGTAATCTTCCAATAAAATCAGGTTGTAATTATTTGCTCTCCAAGCAAAATCAAATAAATCTCCCAACATCGGAATAGCACCGACTAAAGCATCAATGATAATATTTACAATCATTCTGCCTAAAGTTGCTTTTGATATACCTAACTTTGCCGATTCAATGATAATATAAAGAGAAAATATCAATCCCAAAACATCACCACCAACAGGTATTAATCCCAAAATTGGATCTAAACCAATACCTACTGGAGTTCCCGGAATGGTAATAGCATTATCTAACAGTTTACTAATTTGTTGTAAACGTTTTAATGTTGGTGCATAACCATCAGATTCAATGTAAATTTTATTGTGAGAGTTAGACATTTTATATAATTGGTAATTGGTAATTGGTAATTGGTAATTGGGTTATTTACCTTCCTAGTTTCCTGTTTTCACTGTCATAGAGTCACCAACAATTACATTTAATTGGTTGCAAACAAGGAGAACAAAGGCACTCATCCATAACCATAACATTAATACTATAAAAGTTCCCACTGTACCATAAACTTTATTATAATTTCCAAAGTTGGTAACATAAAGGCGAAATAATGCCGAAACCAGCGCCCAAAAGATAGCTGCTAAAACTGCTCCTGGCATTAATGGTGTACCTGGTTTCCACACACTTGGTCCATAACGATAGACTAAGCTAAATGTAGCAGCAACAATCATTAAAGCTAAAGGCCAAAGTAACAATTTCCAAAGAGGTAATAAGAATCCCAAATAAGGATTACCACGCACCAGCATACCCAAAAGTAAATCACTAATAAATACCAGAAAAGAAGCCAGCATTAAAAGTAAGATAGTACCAATTGTTAATCCTAAAGAAATGAGTTTAGCTTTCCAAAAAGGGCGCGTATCTTGTGGGGAAACTTCTGTTCCTATTTGGGTGCTGATCCGAGCATCACTGACTTGCCATTTTAATTGTAGGTATTCTGTAATAGCTTGCGATCGCTTCTGAATTATATCTTGTGCTTCGGTAACTTCCTGGTTAACTAGAATACTCCCCATCAATGGAGAAATCAACATTGCCGCAATAATTGATGAGAGTCCAGTTTTACTGTCAATATATAGCAGGGAACAGGGAACAGGGAACAGATTTTATGTCAAAATTTATACATAAAAGCTACTATGATATAATGTCCGCCCAATCACTTACGATATAGCTGTTTCATGAGAAATTACCAATTACCAATTACCAATTACCAATTACCAGCCTCAACAGATATGATAATTGTGCAACCGGACATGATATGACTCAAGATTTAACACAAAAATGGTTATCCGAAATTCAAAGCCTCAAACAGCAGATGGCTCAACTGCAACAAAAACGTGATGAAGCTTGGGAAAGTTCACAAAAATGGCGACAACTCTATAACACTGAATCAGAACAACGTCGCACCGATGCCAAGATGTATCAACAAGAAATTGCATCTTTAAAAGCTGAACTTTGGAAACTTCAAGGTATTAACACTGATACAATTACAGAAACGACCACAACGGCTATTGAGTCAGAACTAACTGAAGACACATCTATAGAGGAATTAAAAGCTAAATTGATCGCTGTGACTCAAGAACGCGATCGCCTCATTCAAGCATTCAAAACAGAACAGGAAAACCACGAGCAAACCCGTAAAAATCTCACTACAGCTTTAGGTGATGCTATTGATAGTTTGACACAGTTGAGAGCAGCCACAAAGGCAACAGGGGAGACAGAGGAAGCAGGGGAGGTGGGAGATAACGTAAGTACCTAGTTATCAACTTGGGTTAATATGTACTAAGCGAATGGAATTATGGAATTATATTTATGGTTCAAACTCCTCAAGCACCAATCAATTATTTTTCCTTTGAAGATTACTATGCCTATGATGATGGCACTGGAAATCGCTATGAATTAGTAGATGGAGAATTAGTTTTAATGCCACCAGAATCAATTTTTAATTCTGATATATCAATGCGATTATTGTTGGAATTGTCTAAAATAG
This sequence comes from Sphaerospermopsis reniformis, assembly GCF_005402885.1. Lineage (NCBI taxonomy): Bacteria > Bacillati > Cyanobacteriota > Cyanophyceae > Nostocales > Aphanizomenonaceae > Sphaerospermopsis > Sphaerospermopsis reniformis. The sequence goes on along the minus strand of NZ_BJCE01000016.1, from coordinate 9,645 downwards.
TCCCTCTTCATTTATTAAAATATAAAGAAATTATGATTGAAGTAAGTGGACGTAGAGCTAAGGTAAGAATCCCTGATTTACTAATCTTGGGTGAAGAATGTCGCGCCGCTTTAGAAGCGACAAAAAGAGGAACTATTACCCATGAAATGCCACCACCATTAATAGCTATAGAAGTGGTATCACCTGGTACTGAAAATGAAGTTAGAGACTATCGCTTCAAGCGTTCTGAGTATGCAGCTAGGGGAATTTCTGAATATTGGATTGTTGATCCTGCACAAAACAAAATTACGGTTTTATCTTTAGTAGAAGGATTGTATGAAGAATTTATTTATACAGGTGATGAATTAATTAAAAGTGAAGTATTGCCAGAAATTAAGATTAAGGTCAGTGATATTCTCGTTTCATAGATAGCTATTAAAATCAGAGGAAGCAGGGGAGGTATCAAGTCAAAATTCAAAATTCAAAATTCAAAATTAAGAAACTTTTGCCTCTTGCCTCTTGCCTTTTGCCTGATTTCCCAGTCACCAGTCCCCAGCATTATTTAAAAACCCATAGCCTCAGCTACCGCTTGCAAATCTGCGGGAATACCTTGTTTAAACTGAGCATGACTGTGTTTAATGGCTGTATCTGGATCTTTCAAACCATTACCAGTTAAAATGCAAACTATCGTCGCACCAGCAGGAACTTGATCTTTCACTTTTAATAACCCAGCTACGGAAGCAGCACTGGCAGGTTCACAGAAAATACCTTCAGAAGACGCTAACAACCGATAAGCGTCCAAAATTTCCTCATCTGTAACAGAGTTAAAACTACCCATACTGGCAGTTTGGGCAGCGATCGCCTTATCCCAACTCGCAGGATTACCAATTCTAATCGCCGTCGCTATAGTTTCAGGATGTAGCACTGGTTGACCATTTACCAACGGTGCAGCCCCAGCAGCTTGAAAACCCATCATTTTTGGCAAGCGATCGCATTTTCCCGCTTGATGGTATTGACAAAAACCCATCCAATATGCTGTGATATTTCCCGCATTTCCCACCGGAATACACAACCATTCAGGAGCATTACCCAACGCATCCACCACTTCAAAAGCCCCTGTTTTCTGACCTTCCAAGCGGTAAGGATTGACAGAATTTACCAAAGTAATCGGATAATGATCCGCCATTTCCCGGACAATTTCTAAAGCCCGGTCAAAATTACCTTTAATAGCTAAAACTTCCGCCCCATATAACAAAGCTTGAGCCAGCTTACCCAAAGCCACATAACCATCAGGAATCAATACAAAGGGGCGCATTCCTCCGCGTTTAGCATAGGCAGCAGCAGCAGCGGAAGTATTGCCTGTACTAGCACAAATCACCGCCTTAGCACCAGCTTCCTTAGCCTTGGTAATAGCCATAGTCATACCCCGGTCTTTAAAACTGCCAGTAGGGTTCAGACCATCATATTTAACAAATACTTGCACCTGCTTACCAATACGTTCAGCGATCGCTGGTACAGGAATCAAAGGAGTATTACCCTCCAACAAAGTCACCACAGGGGTACTTTCGCTCACAGGCAAGTATTCACGGTAGGCTTCTATTAGCCCCGGCCAAGGTTGGCGATGAGATTTAGCAACAGACAAGCTCAAAGTCACAGGATTCTAAACTTCTTAACTAGGGATTAGGAGATGAGAAAAATAGATTTTTTTGATAGTGTCAATCACTTTACCATGCAAATGGCGATATCTAGCAACAGATCAGGCAGGGAGCAGGGGAGGAAAGATTTTTCCTAGTCACCAATCACCAGTCACCAATCACCACCGAGGAACACACTCACTATTATCGCAGTCACTTATGATTTAGCAGGAAACCTATTAGAGTATGTAATTAAAAGTATACTTGATTTTAAGAAAGGTTAAGATAGCTTTATTATAATATCTCTAATGGTGTGAGTTTAGTTTCGGAAAGAACATAACTATGTCAACTTTATCATCCAGTGTTGCCAGCTGCGAATCTCATAGTGAATTGGTAAAGAAGCTCACCAAGGCTTACTACCAAGACGAACAACAAGAAAAATTTATTGACCTGCAAGCAGAAGTAGATTCCCTGCTGCAACAGTTACAGAACCTCAAAAGCCAAAGACTAGAAACTTCTAGCCACGAATAATAAATTAACCAGCGAGGTCATCATTCCAGGCGCTGATTAATTTTCGACCAGCGCCTCAAGCTATATATATCAGCAGTTTCCACCAGCAAAGCTAGAGATTGGTCACTGTGGAGTTGAGCGATCGCTGTCAGATTTTGTGGTGATTTATCAGTAAAATTCAGTATAGATAACCTGACAATTAGCAGAAAAAATCATGGTTCGGACGGAAAAAATCATGGTTCGGGGAAGTTTCTGCTCTTATTCATTTACTAAATTTTCATTTCCATCTGGAGTCAAAGAAGCAATAGCTGAACCAGAAATAGTCAAAACCACATCATAGTTACCATCATTGGTAAGATCAATCATCTGTACAGGTCAGTCACTCATTTTGATCTGGGAGTAATGCAATTTTGTGGGATGACCCCACAAAACTGCATTGCCCCCTAACAATTGTTTGTAATTATTATCTCTAAATGTTCACAATAGATACTCCTTTAGACAGATCAAAAAATAGTCGCAAGGAACTGTACAAACCTCTTGCCAAAATTATACAATTGTGTATTGTATAACAAATTACAAATTTTGGTTGTTTTGGCAGGTAAGTTATGAGGCGATTGTTAAGTTTCGTAAATAGCGTTAATATCAAGAAGACATTAGGAAATATGCTTCTTATATATGGGTGACTCAAATTCACCAAGTGCTGAGTTGCTAAAGTCAGTCTTGGAGCCGCTGTTAGAGGATTTTGAATATTGGTTTGCGCGATCACGTCAATTATTAGAAAATGAGAAAATCTCATTTATGAGTGAACAGGAACAATCTGATTTACTCAACCGAGTTACGCAAGCACAAGCAGAATTAAATACTTCCAAAATGCTATTTGCTGTAACTGGTAAAAAAGTGGGACTGGATATGGCTACATTAATGCCTTGGCATCAATTATTAGGCGAATGTTGGAAAGTTGGTATGCGTTACCGTCAATCACAGCATGAGTGATCTTTATGGTCATAAATCCCAACATTAGGACAAAGACCTTAACATTATTTTCATAAAAAAATAATGTATACCATGTTACGTTAATCTGAATAAGATTACAAAATATCACAACACAAATAAATAACTTAACTTTTGTTTTCCTTGTAAATTGCAGGTAAAGAAAAGTTGAGGACTACGATATAAAACTTTAGATTTTGTAAAATTTGTTGCCCCTGGAGGATAATTTTATGTTACACCTGCTCTACGTTTTAGCTTTTACCGTTTTAGCGTTTATTGCTGTCAGTAATTTAATTCGTAACCTAGTCATGTTCAGTTTTGATCGGGAGCGACCTTATCCAAATACATCCTCTGCGGGGAATAAAGGTAGCTTTGGTTATTATCGAGCAACAAGACAATCTGTACCTCATCCAGAATTATTAGATAATTCCGGTAATTTAATTAAAGAACCGCTTTTGGTAATGCGTTCTATTAATGTGGATGATGCGCGTCAACAGTTGGATGCTTTATATGAATCTTCTCCTGGTCAAAAAATTGAACGTTCAGAAGATGCTTAATTACAGCAGGAGTCAGGAGTCAGGGGTCAGGAGTAAAACTGGCTTGGTGTATAGGTTTCAATTTAGATTCTGTACCTCACTTATCTGCAATCTGCTGTAATTCAATAATTATTTTTATAATTTGGGAATCTGTAGGGGTTTAGCAATGTGCTTTACCCCTACTTTTGTTATAATAAAAATATTAATTATTGACAAATAAGCTGTTACACAGCTAAATTGTATAATCCTAATATTCTGAACTCTTATTTAACAGGCAAGATGCCTGTTCCACTTATACAAATTAAATGCACAACAGCTTAATGCACTCAAAAAAAGGGTGAATTAAAACAAGATTCTCAAGTTATGGTTTCCACTTCAGAAGATGAAATAGAAAAAATATCAGGTGATTTTCAGTGGTTAGTTGCTGATATAGGTATAGGCAATAATCATTTCTTTGAGAGCATCTTGTAACATATCTCTACATTCTTCTAATGTTTCTCCTTCTGTAATGACTTCTTGCCATTCAATTAGTTGTCCCATATATCCGCTATTGGTTTTAGTATATTTTGCAGTGTATGTAGTTAGCATAAGGCTTTAATTATGAAGTCTTTGATAGATTATTATAACTTATTTTTTTGTCAGAATCAGGATGTCCAGGATTAAAGGATTAACAGGATGTTTATCAAAAAAATCTGCGTTTATCTGTGTTCATCTGATTATACCCAGATCCCGGACTTCTTCAAGAAGTCGGGGATCTATGAACTAATCTAAGCTTCAATTACAACTCTTAAATTCCCCCTTTTATTCGCAACTCTACAGGAAGTTGTACTCCCCACCCGCTCAAATTCTAAGTCAAGAATCGTCGCACCAACACGCAAATTATGCAACGATAAACGATTAATTGATTCCGGCAAAGCAGGGTCAATAATTCGTAAACAATTATTCTGTGCGTCTGGTACTAAATTCACTATCATTTGCAATAATTGAAATATACTACCTGTAGCCCAAGCTTGGGGACTACAAGCAACAGGATATTGCACAGGTGCATTATCTCCATTCATTTCATAACCACAAAATAATTCTGGTGGACGTTGATAAGATTGCTGAGAAGTCATATTAAACAAACCTTGAAATAATTCCAAAGCTTGATCAATTAAACCCAAAGAACGCAGTCCCATCGCAATTAAAGAATTATCATGTGGCCACACTGAACCAATGTGATAACCCATTGGATTATAAGCAGGTGACAAACTACTTAAAGTTCTAATTCCCCAACCATTAAACATATCCGGCGCTCGCAATCTTTCTGCTACACTGTAGGCTTTTTCTGGGGTAAAAATTCCCAAAGATAAACAATGTCCAGGATTAGAACTAATACTATCTACTTGATTTCCTTCCCCATCTAAAGCTAAAGCACAAAAATCTTGATCTTCTATCCAAAAATCTTTGTTAAATCTAACTCTGAGATTTTTAGCTTCTTCTAACCAAGTTTCAGCTAAATCTAGCCGCTTTTTCATCTTCGCTATTTCTGCTAATTTGATTTTTGCAGCATAGACATAAGCTTGCACTTCACATAAAGAAATCGCCCCTTTAGCTAACTCACCTTTTCTATTCACAATACAATCACCAGAGTCTTTCCAACCTTGGTTAACTAAACCACCTTTTGATTTACGATTGTAGCTAAGATAGCCTGTTTCTTGAATATTTCTATCAATCCAATCCATGGCGGATAAAGCATTTCTCCACAATGTTTCTAGGGTTTCTTGATCATGAGTCCAAGCATAGTAATCAGCATACAACATCAACCATAAAGGCGTTGCATCTACTGTTCCGTAATAAGGTGTATGGGGAATTTCTTGACACCTTGCTAGTTCTCCAAACCGTAACTCATGTAAAATTTTCCCTGGTTTTTCTTCTCGCCAAATATCTTCTTTTTTACCTTGATATTCTGCCAAGATCATTAAAGTTTCTTTAGCAATTTGGGGATTTAACATCAAAGTTTGGGAAGCGGTAATAATAGAATCCCGTCCAAACAAAGTGGAAAACCAAGGAACACCTGCGGAAACAGTTTTATATTTGCCAAAAGATTGGCGCAATAAATACAAATCTTGTTCTGCTCTTTCAATCACTCTATTAAAAAGACTTTTATCTGAGTGAATGCGGGTAATTTGTTGTACCCAGTTTTGCTCCTCCATTAATTCAGAAGCTTTTGCTTGTGCCAAAGTTGTGGCAGCATTGACATTAGAAATCGGTTGATTATTAGTTAAACTCTGCAACCGATAACCGAGTTTTTTGGTTTCGTGAGAAGCTAATTCTAAACGCCAAATTGCGGTATAACCTTGAAAATAATCTGGTAGTTGATGTTGGAATTGTATCCGGGATTCCATCACTGCACCATCTAAACCTTGATAGGCAAGGCTGAGGTTTTCTGAACAGTTTTTTAGTTCTGATAATCGTAATAATTTACCCCGGTTTCCTCGATAAAAACCACGAACTTCAAATAAATCTGCAAAGTCAGCATCAAAGCTAAGACTAATTTCAAAAGTAATGCTAGAAGTGCTGTAGTTAGAAATTTCTATTTCTTCAAATAATGCACCATTAAGGACAATTTCCCGATGAATACCAATAGTATCAGCATTTAAGTGATCATCAATTTTGGGGTTAGTGCATAAAACAGAGAGAGCAAAACCTTTATCAGCAGTGCTGCTTAATAAAACAGGCGATCGCCCATTAATTTGTAACTCTAAACGACTCAAAAATCGGGTATCAGCGCAAAATAAACCCACACTGGGATTCCCATCTTCTAGGGAACAACCGGAAATGTTCCCCATTGTATCTGTCACCAAAAATAAATCATCATCTTTAACCGTTAAAGTGGGTTGTGGTCTTTCACTGACAACGCAAGGCCATTCTGGAATGGGTACTTGTTCAGCAGGAATAAAAATTTTGCCATCGAGGACGATTTTCTCTGGGGTCATCAACATATCCGGTGTCATGAGCCAAATTTCCCTATACTGGACGCGGGACTGGGGAAGAGGCAGGGAAGCACAGGGCAAGGGAGCAGGGGGCAGGGGAAGATTAATAACCCAATCACCAGTCACCAATCACCAGTCACCAATCACCAATCACCAGTCACCAGTCACCAATAAATCTATACCTTTTACATCTGAAGTCAAGGCTGAAAACTGAGGATTTTCTAGGGTTTTATTCTTTGATCAGCAATGAGAGATACTAGAACTAGAAAATACTCATAAATATGTTTAGTTAATGTTTAGTTAATGTTTATTTAAAAAAATTTTGAGTTTTGTCAATGGTCAACAGTCATCAAACTTACCAAGGTAGTTTTTGGGTTAATATCTGGACAGGTGCTTTCTAAAGGTCTAGATTGGGCGTTTAAAGATATTCATGAGCATTTCGACTTCTGTGCTGAGTGATTTGCTACAGTCACTACCTTACTTGCGGACTCAGTTGTATTTCAAGGCTTCCCTAACTGCGCTCTCCCATGCAATGGAAGATCAGGTTTTGGCGACTTCCTTGGATCAACCGCTTATTATTGCTAGTTTTCAGCGAGAGCGATTTTATCGTCAAGAAGCTCATCGCTATCAACGCCTTGCCGAGAGAAGTGACCAAATATACGTATTATCTGCACCAGAAACAGAGTTTGCTAATAGTTCGGATGACTATGAAAAGGTAGCTTTTGAACCGGATGATGCTTTAAGTAAAGAATGGCATTTAGTTGTAATCGCGGATAATTATGCTACTTGTTTAGTATGTCGAGAAAGTGTGAGGTCAATTGCTAAAAATCAGCAGTTACCAGAAATGACCTCTAGTCTGGATATAGACACAGCGCGGAGATTTGAGGGAATTTGGACTTCTGACAGAGGAGTTAGTCTCAAGGCCGCAGAATTGATATTGCAAAGAATAGAAGTTTATAGACCCGATTTAGCGGGCAAAATTAACCAGGCACGTCAGAGGTTTGGTATCGGTTCAGTACCACTCAAGTCCCAACCAAAATCAATTAATGAATCCGCTTTTAGTATTGATACTGACCCTTTTGTACAGCGATTAGTAACTTATTTGCAAGCTAGTCAATATAAGCTGCATAAAGCTTATCGTTCTATTGCTGCTCAAGCTAGAAAAGAAAAGTTGATCAATTCTATTAGTATGGCAATTAGGCGATCGCTTGATCCACAGGCAGTTTTGCAAGTAGCTGCTCAAGAGTTAGGTCAACATCTAGAAGCTGATCGTTGTCTGATTTACCGCGCTCAATCTACTGATGACCAAGCAATAATTGAACATGAGTTTTTAAGTCCTGATGTTGTCTCAGTACGGGGACAAACCTGGAATTTGGCACAAAATCCTTTATTTCACGAAATTACCCAACTGGGTGAAGGTATATGTATTACTGATACACTTACAGATTGTCGTGTTACTAGTTCTACCGCACTTTCTTTAATTGTTAAAAGGTTTACTATTCATTCGTGGTTGATAGAACCTGTATTTTCCCAGGGACGACTACTGGGAATGGTAGAGTTACATTTTTGTCATTTACCTGCCCATGAATGGCAAGCTGGAGAATTGGATTTAGTTAAGGCGATCGCTACTCAAGTAGGTGCAGCTTTGATTCAAGCTGAAGCTTTTGCCAATTTAGAAGAACTAAACAAACAATTAGAAGCCCTTGACCGTACCCGCAGTAATTTAATTGCTATCACCGGTCATGAACTGCGAACCCCCCTCTCCACCATTCAAGTGTGTTTAGAAAGTCTGGCCAGTGAACCGGATATGCCTTTAGAGTTGCAACAGGTAATGCTAACTACAGCACTTTCTGATTCAGAAAGAATGCGGAAACTGGTACAGGATTTTCTCACTCTTTCTAACTTAGAAAGCGGGCGTGTGGAATGGCATCCCGAATCTTTGACTTTACAAGAATGTGTAGATTTAGCCCTTAGTCGCCTACGTACACGCTCCACGGCAGAAAAACCACCAACCATCAAAACACAAATTGCCGAAAGTTTACCTTTAGTTAGGGCTGATGGTGATTGGCTTGTGGAAGTATTAGCAAAAATTATAGATAATGCTTGTAAGTTCACACCCACATCAGGGCAAATAACAATTAAAGCTCATCAAAATAGTAATTATGAGGTAGAAGTGATTGTAGCTGATACTGGTAGGGGAATTGAACCCAACCGCTTAGAAGTAGTATTTGATCGTTTTTATCAAGAAGAGGGAGCTTTAAGACGGACTGCGGGAGGTACGGGACTGGGTTTAGCCATTTGTAGGCAAATAGTCAACGGTTGGAGTGGGAAAATTTGGGCTGAGTCCCAAGGTAAGAACCAGGGAAGTCAGTTTCATTTCACTATTCCCATTGTTCAGAGTAGTCAGGAGCTAGAGAAGATCAAAAGATGAGGAGACAGGTGACAGTAATAATGCAAAAAAGATCGGTAACAATGTTACATAAACAGAAAAACCAATGTTTCTGTAAAATTAGGTAAAGTAATATTTACACTTAATTTAACAAAAATCCAATACAACTGATGCAACTGCAACTGAGAGGATCAAAATCTACCCTAGCTTCCCTATTATTAATTGCTCCCTTTTTCCTCTGGGGTACAGCAATGGTAGCAATGAAAGGAGTCATACCTCATACCACACCATTATTTATGGCAGGAGTACGTTTACTACCTGCGGGGGTATTAATTCTCATCGCTGCTGCTTTCATGGGTAGACCCCAACCCAAAGGATGGTTAGCATGGTTATGGATTATCATCTTTGCTTTAGTTGATGCTACCCTGTTTCAAGGTTTTTTAGCAGAAGGTTTAGTGAGAACCAGTGCGGGTTTAGGTTCTGTAATGATTGACTCCCAACCTTTAGCAGTAGCTTTATTGTCCCTGTGGTTATTTCAAGAACATATTGGTCTTTGGGGATGGTTAGGGTTAGGATTGGGAGTTACTGGTATTAGTTTAATTGGCCTACAAGAAGAATGGATTTTTCACCTT
>NZ_BJCE01000015.1:0-45224 GCF_005402885.1 Sphaerospermopsis reniformis | reverse complement strand
TAACTCGTTTTTCTCTTAATCGTTCAGCTAAACTATCTAAATGAGTATCTTGACGATTAATTAATATTTCCTTGGCTGTTAAAATATGTTCTTTTGTAATAGTAATATTTCTATCTTTTACCATTTTTTCTACAATTTCTTTAGCTAAAGCATTCACCAACCAAGGTTGTCCTTGTGTTAAATCATAAGCTATTTCTATTGCTTCTGGTGTGAAAATTTGCCCAGTTGCTTCTGTATGTTGTTGATATAATTCTCCTACTTCTGTAAGATTAAAATTTCGCATAGTCAGAGAAGCAACTTTAATATTAAAAGGACTAGATGTATTTAATCTGTCACTACCTCCCGATGCTACTTTATAATCTCGCACATCTCGTAAACCAATTAAACCTACTGATGACGGAAAATTTTCTGGACGGTTAGGAAAACCATCTCTTAATTGTCGTAAAATAGAAATTAATGTTTGATCTTGTAAAGAATCAATTTCATCTATCAATAATACTAAAGGGCGGTTTAAAGATGTTGCCCAAGCTGATAAAAAAGCCTTAATTCTGCGGTGGTAGGATCATGATTAAATGTACTGCCTACTTCTACAGATACCATGACTGCGGCATAATTTCCAGTGTCGGTAAGTTGTTTTGCTAGGGATAACATGGCGGTGGTTTTCCCTGTTTGTCGTGGTGCATGAAGGACAAAATAACTTTCTTGTTCAATTAAAGTTGATAAGTCAGGTAAACGACTGGTGGTTGAGAGTGTATAGTTTTTTTTAGGATTACAAGGAACTGCAATATTAAACCAGCGATTGATCATGATTTTGGTAATAGGTGAACTCTTTAAGTTTACACTATTTATAATTATAAATTATATTGGTATCAAGCAAGACTTTCACAGGTTATGTTTCTCCTTTAAATATTCCCATTTAGCTTAATCTGGATCAAAATTAGGGGGTGCGGGTTGGGTTTTCTCAAACCAGTTTTGCAAAGCCTTATTTATTTAGAATTTTTGGAGTTAGATTTTACTCCTACTAGTTCTGTCACCTTGGAAAATGAATTGGAAAAGGTTAAAAAAGAAGGTGATGAATCTTATGAATTGGCAGCAAATAGAAAACATCCTGATTTAGTCATTGAGGTGGTTGTTAGTAGTGGAGGAATTAATAAACATTAGGTCATGGACGAATTTTGTCAGTTGATTATCGAGATTTTAACACCTATCGCTGCAAAAATACAGAACCATTCGATAACTTATTTAATGAATTTTTATGATGTAGTGCGATGTCTACAGGGAGGGAAGCGATCGCTAGTTTTGGTTTAAGTGCGATCGCTTAAAATCCATTTTTTTGTGCTTCCTTAACTATGAATATGAAAGTCTTTTAAATTAGCCCCAGCTAAATAGACATCTCCAGAAAAGAAATTATGGAACCTATTTATGGGGGTAGGGAGAAGCATTTGGGATATCTAGATGTCTGATTTTTCCGTTAAATTATCGCCCAAATGCTTCGCCCCTACAACATATTACAAAGTATTTCTGCTAAAAACTTGATCTGGGAGAATGAAACACTCTCAGTTATGTTAGCTGGACATTTGGCTCAATCTTAAGCCCGCGCAGTCGTTGTTGATGCTCAAATCAGTTCATTCCCAACTATTTTACCTGCTTCTCAAACTTTAAACCTGGACATACACTTTATCACCTTTAACTTGCACTTGATAACTTTGTAGAGAAATATCCGGTACTGTTAAACATTTGCCTGTATTTAAATCGTATTCAAATTGATGGGATGCACAGGTGATAATACCATTTTTAACTTTACCTTTATCCAAGGGAAAACCTAAATGAGAACAGGCATTACCATAACAGTGTACCTTATTATCTTGTTTGTATAAAATCAAGTTATGATTTTCAATTCTAACTCCTAATATTTGATTTTCAGGAAGTTCATTAACATTCGTAACTCTTACCCAATAGGAATTTGTGGGAATAGTAGCAATTGTAGAATTAGGAGTATTATTAACAGCTACAATTTTGGTAATTTCTGGACAATGGTTTTTAATAGTTTGTTCTACTAACTGAGTTAAAGTCAAAGTAGAACTGGCACAATTACTACAACTACCAATTAACTTAACTTCAACTGTATCCGGTGGTTTAATAGCAACTAATTCCACATCCCCATTATGGCTTTGTAAACTAGGGCGAATTTCCGCTAATGCTGTTTTTATCCGTTCTGATAATGGCAGTTTTACCAAATTGTGATACAATAAAACCGCATAAACAATATCATCATTTACCGCATTGCTTAAAGCGGCTAAATTATCCTTTTTCAAACTTTTAATCAAGTTCGTTAAAGCTGCTTTATGTAAAGCTTCAACCGCACTTTTTAAAGCAACGGCCACACATCTTTGACTTTCATCCCAGTCAGAAATAATTGCTTCAAATCTTTGAATATCTGCTATTAATTCATTTAAATTATCCATAAAAATCTGCGTTTATCTGCGTTTATCTGCGTTCAATCATAAAACAATCCCCCAGATAAATCTGTAGGGATTGATAAGTTTTATAATTGTAACTGCATCATTTCATGCGAAAATCTTTCAGTAGAAAAGGCATCATGACACCTGTAACTAAACTAGTTACAGTAATAGGAATACAAAGGGGAATTGATAGCTGTGCTAATAAAATTAATAATAGTGTACCAATACCACTAGCGATTATTGTTTGACGCAGAAAATATAGTGGATCACGAAATAATTTACCCTTGAGAAATAATCTCAAAGAAAACCAGCCTAATTCTAACATATATCCTCCTATTAGTTACCTATTAGTTACGTATTAGTTACCTATTAGTTGCCTAACAAATTTAAAATTAATAACCCTAAAATGAGGGTGGGAATTACGCCAGCAGGGGCAAATAAACTACCAATGGTGGCTGAAAATTTGTAGCCTAAATCTTTACCGGCTAATATCATACCTCCAATTGCACCACCTACCATTGATAAAATTACGGCAATGGCTAACCAAGCTAATGCAGTGGTAAAATTGAGGTTGGTATTTAAACTATAAAGAAAATCTCTAAATTCTGGGTTGTTGATAAAATCAAACATTGTTTTTTCTCCTATTTGTTGACAAGTTAATAGTCATTTTTCAGGATTCATCAGATTCATCAGTTTGTTTGATTTGATATTGAAGCCTGATTAATGAAACCTGATTAATGAAACCTGATAAAAATACTTGCTTTTCTCCATTTTTGATGCAAGTAAATATTCTGAATCCTGACTCCTTTACGGAGCGTGCTGGCAGCATCAGCATTCGGGCAATCAAGTATCAATTTTTGTCCAAGGGTATTTTCCGAATGCTTTGCCCCTACTGACTCCTGATATTTAATTTAAGGAAACTGCTAGTATTTCTGCTTCCAAATCTTGGATTGCTTGGGCTACTATTTCCGCTTTCTCAATTTCTTGATGTGCTGTAAATATTTGCCAAGCTTCTTGATAGTAGAATTTGGCTTGTAGCAGGTTTTTAGGATTCCCTAATTCTGGTTTTTCGGGGTTGTCTGGCAAGTTAAAAAGAACGTTAGCTTTGTTAGAAATTGTGTTAGCATATTCCAAGGGTGTATCTCTAGAATTACGCACTTTTAAAGCTTCATCGTAAGCTGCAACAGCCCGCAAATTATTGTCAATGGGATGGGAACTAATTAAATATTGCAAAGCATTACCTAAATTATTTTGCAACATGGCATATTCCCTGGGATGATCAATTATGTTAATATGCTCAAGTGCTACTTCAAAAGATTGTACTGCTAACCCTTGACGTAAATATTCCCGTTCAGATGCCATGGGCATTGAAAGATAGGCGATCGCAATATTATTATATAAAATCGCATATTCTTGGGGGTATTCTTGCCAATTAAACACCCGCAAAGCCTCATGATAAGCTTGGATACTATCAGTTATCCGCGCTAAATTATAGGCAACTAAAGACTGTAAAACTAAACCCAAATTCATCTGCGCTTCTGCTACTTCTTCTGGTGTAGCAAACTGCTGTAAAATAGGTAAAGCTTCTTCGTAACTATCCTTAGCTTGTACTAATAATTGGGGATTAGAATCGGGTATTATTTGTAAAGTACCCGCCATTCCCACTTTTGCCCGTGCTTTCAGTAAAGGATAATCTTCACCACACATTTGATAAGCACGATAAAACAATCCTAACCCACTGCGTAAATCTTGGGAATTTTTCGGTTTTTTGAGAAAACCCTGCGCCATTTCTATCAGCATTTGGATTTTTTCCTCTGCTGTTGCTGACTCATCAGAAATGGCCGCCATAGCCGCTTTTACGGCAGAATCTGTAACACTAGAAGTCATAAATTGGCCATAGTAATTGAGTCATCAACTAAGCCGACTTACGCAGTTATTTAGTTTTTACAGATTCCCCTTTTAATAGCTATTAGCTATTAGCTATTAGCTATCAGTTATCAACTATCAGCAGTCAACTTTGTAAAAGTTCTTCTGACTCCTGACTCCTGATTCCTGGAAGGGTTTACCAGTGCTAAACCCCTACTAAATCATGAAAATAAAGTGTTTGTACCTATCCTTTGTTAAGATTCAAGGAAAGGGTAATAACATTAATATTTTTCACTATAAAAGATTCATTTAAGAGAAATCTAGCGTAAAATTACTAATGTTAATTTTTGTAGAGATAAATTGATCACTTGAGAATAGATTTCTGTATCATCAATCAATCAAAATCCAGTAAATCAACAAATCCTGTCAATTCTGATTCAGACAGAAATCCTATGTTAAAATAACAATAATAATCAATCAGCGAGACTCTACAAAAATCCTCAGTAGTAGAAATTCAAAAATTGATAATGTTGCTAAAATTCCTGCGTATCTCCCCATCAACACTGACGGAATAATCCCGTGAAATAATCCCGTGTATCTCTCCACATCTACAATAGAAAAATCATAGCCAATGACAAATGTACTCTGGCTGCAAGGTGGTGCTTGTTCAGGTAACACCATGTCATTTCTCAATGCCGAAGAACCTACAGCTTGTGATTTAATAGCAGACTTTGGCATTAAAATTCTTTGGCATCCTTCCCTGGGTTTAGAACTCGGTGCAAACTTACAAACCCTGCTTTGGGAATGTGTCTTAGGTAAAACTCCCCTAGATATTTTGGTATTTGAAGGCAGCGTAGTTAACGCCCCCAATGGTACAGGAGAATGGAATCGTTTTGCAGATCGTCCGATGAAAGAATGGTTAAACGAATTAGCCCAAGCTGCTAACTTTGTTGTAGCCATTGGCGACTGTGCCACTTGGGGCGGTATTCCTGCAATGTCACCCAACCCCAGCGAATCTGAGGGTTTACAATTTCTGAAACGGGACAAAGGTGGTTTTTTAGGTAAAGATTTTGTCAGCAAAGCCGGTTTACCTGTAATAAATATACCCGGATGTCCCGCCCATCCTGACTGGATAACCCAGATATTAGTCGCCATAGCTACCGGACGCATCAGCGATATTACCTTAGACGACCTACACCGTCCCCAAACCTTCTTTAACACCTTTACCCAAACTGGTTGTACTCGTAACATTCACTTTGCTTACAAAGCCACAACCGCAGAATTTGGACAACGTAAAGGCTGTCTCTTTTATGACTTAGGGTGTCGTGGTCCCATGACCCGTTCTTCCTGTAACCGCATTCTTTGGAATCGCGTATCATCCAAAACCCGCGCCGGAATGCCTTGTATTGGTTGCACAGAACCAGAATTTCCCTTCCATGATCTCAAACCAGGAACAGTATTTAAAACTCAAACAATTATGGGTGTTCCCAAAGAAATACCCCCCGGAGTCAACCAAAAAGATTACGCAGTTCTCACAGTTGTTGCTAAAGATGCAGCACCAAAATGGGCTGATGAAGACTTTTTCTTGGTTTAGGGATTAGGGACTGGGTAAGAGTTTTTCCCCATCACCAATCACTAATCACCAATCACCAATCATCAATCATCAATCACCAATCACCAATCATCAATCATCAAAATTATGCCAATTCAAACATTAGATATTGCTCCCGTTGGTAGAGTCGAAGGTGATTTAGATGTCCGTGTAGAAATCGAAGACGGATATGTTACAAATGCCTGGACTCATGCAGAACTTTTTCGCGGTTTTGAAATAATTTTACGCGGAAAAGACCCCCAAGCCGGTTTAATTGTCACCCCTAGAATTTGCGGAATTTGTGGCGGTTCTCATTTAAGTTCAGCTTCTTGGGCATTAGATACCGCTTGGGGAACAGAAGTTCCTAGAAATGCAATTTTGGCGAGAAATTTAGGTCAAATTGTGGAAACAATCCAAAGTATTCCTCGCTATTTTTATGGATTGTTTGCCATTGATTTAACCAATAAAAATTATCGCCGCAGTCATTTTTATGATGAAGCTTGTCGTCGCTTTGCCGCTTTTACAGGTAAATCTTATGAGATTGGGGTAACAATTTCTGCTAAACCTGTAGAAATCTACGCCTTATTAGGTGGACAATGGCCGCACAGCAGTTATATGGAGATAAATTAGGAAATTGCTGATATAGCAAGCATTTTTCAGGATAGGTCTGATTATTCCCTATTTTTTCCTTAATTTAACCGATAAACCCACCCCATATATACAATAAGTTCATTTATTTTTACCTACTAGAAGTCATTTGGGGTTCTCAGACGTTACCTAATTTTTCCCTAACCTTATTAGGGGCGAAGCATTCGGGTGATAAACTATCGCTGAAACCAGTTCATATTCTGTCCGAATGCTTCACCCTGACGATTAATGAATTAGTGTTCTAGATTAGCGAGCATAACTATAGTAATGGGATAAACCCAAAACGGGTTTTTACACTCAAACAACAACAGCAGACTAAATTGCCATTAAAACTACATCTTAGTATCATCAAATATTCTTAAATAAATAAACCCCAAAACTTCTCCTTCTCTTTGCGCCTCTGCGTGAAATAATAATGAACCCAATACCCCTCACTTCCCAAGCTGCAAAAATCATCTTAGGAAACCCTAACAAACCCGAACAAATAACCATACCCCTTGCACCCACACCCTCAACAATGTTCGGACCCCGTGCAGCTTGTTTACTATCACCAAGTGGACCATTATGGGTGTCGGATACAGGACATCATCGGGTATTAGGATGGCGAAATTTACCGATGGAAGATAACCAATCGGCAGATTTAATTATCGGACAACCGGACTTTTGTAGTGAAGGACAAAACGCCAAAGGTACACCAGGAAAAAATACATTTAGTGTTCCTACAGGTATTTGTAAATATGGTAATGGTTTAGCTGTTGCTGATGCTTGGAATCATCGGATTTTAATTTGGTATAATCTTCCAGAGGAAAATAATCAACCCGCAGATTTAGTATTAGGACAAAGTAATTTTATTGATAATGAACCTAACAGGGGCAGTCAACAACCAGCAGCTAATACCTTACATTGGCCTTATGGGATTTTATGTTATAAAAATCAATTATTTGTTGCTGATACTGGAAATAGAAGATTATTAATTTGGCATAGTTTACCTACAGAAAATGGACAACCTGCGGATATAGTTTTGGGACAACCAAACATGATTTCTCGTAATGAAAACGGGGGTGGTTCTCCCACTGCTGCTAGTATGCGTTGGTGTCATGATATCACGATTTGGAATGGTAATTTGGTGGTGACAGATGCGGGTAATAATCGGGTGATGATTTGGGAAGGAATACCCACAGAAAATAATAGTTCTTGTGCGGTGGTTTTGGGTCAGAAAAATTTTAATTTTGTGGAATTAAATCAAGGTGTTTATTTTCCTAGTCGTAGTAGTTTAAGTATGCCATACGGTATAGATATTTGGGAAGATTGGTTAATAGTTGCTGATACTGCTAATTCTCGTTTGTTAGGATGGAAGAAAAGGGAAAATATTTTTTTGTTACAGGGTGCAGATGCTGATGGAATATTGGGACAGGATAGTTTTACAAGTAAGAGTGAAAATAAGGATTTTGGTTTACCAACTAGGGAAAGTTTAAATTGGTGTTACGGAATTAAGGTTTGTGGGGAAAATATGGTAGTTTCTGACTCTGGGAATAATCGGGTTTTGATTTTTTAATTTTATTAATCTCACGCAAAGACGCAAAGGCGCAAAGATGATAAGAGAAGAAATTAGGGTTAAGGGTACTGTTCAAGGTGTGGGTTTTCGTCCTACTGTTTATCGGTTGGCGAAATTTTGTGGTTTGAAGGGTGATGTTTGTAATGATGGGGAAGGGGTTTTAATTCGGGTTGCTGGTAGTGAGGAGAAAATTACTGAGTTTGTAGATAAATTATATCACGAATGTCCGCCCTTGGCTAAAATTAATAAGTTAATTAGAAGTCCATATTTGGGTAATTTTGATTTTGATGATTTTGTGATTTCTCACAGTGTGAATACTGTGGTGAAAACTGAAATTTCCCCTGATGCAGCAACTTGTTCTCAATGTCAAAAGGAAATTTTTGACCCTTTTAGTCGTTATTTTCGTTATCCTTTTACAAATTGTACTCATTGCGGTCCGAGGTTAACTATTATTCGGGCTATTCCTTATGATAGAAATCATACGAGTATGGTTAAGTTTCCGATGTGTGGAGACTGTAACACAGAATATGAAGATGTGGAAAATAGGCGTTTTCATGCCCAACCTGTGGCGTGTTTTAAGTGTGGTCCAAGTGCTTGGTTAGAACGTGCTGATGGTCAACCTGTCATCGCTGATATGTTCTCGATGTTGGATGATGTGGATGCGGTTTGTACTTTATTACAAAAGGGGGAAATTGTCGCTATTAAGGGTTTAGGGGGTTTTCATTTAGCTTGTGATGCAACTCAAGAAACGGCTGTTAAAAAGTTAAGGGAACGGAAAAGACGTTATCATAAACCTTTTGCTTTGATGGCTAGGGATATCAATATTATATCTGAATATTGTTATGTTTCTGACTTAGAAAAAACTTTATTAACCAGTCCTGCTGCACCTATTGTTTTATTAAATATTAAACCTGAAAAACAGGTAGCTATATCAGTTGCACAAGGACAAAATACTTTGGGTTTTATGTTACCTTATACGCCTTTACATCATTTAATTCTCAGAAGAATGAACCGCCCTATAGTTTTGACTAGCGGTAATATTTCTGATGAACCACAATGTATAAATAATGAAGATGCTAAAGAGAAGTTAGGGAAAATAGCAGATTATTTTTTATTACATAACCGGGATATTGTTAACCGGGTTGATGATTCAGTTGTGAGGGTTATTGATGATAAAATACAAACTCTCAGACGTGCGCGGGGATATGCACCAGCACCAATTATTTTACCATTTGGTTTTGAGAAAGTAGCACCTATTTTAGCAATGGGTAGCGAGTTAAAAAATACCTTTTGTTTATTAAGAGAAGGTGAGGCGATTTTATCCCAACATTTAGGAGATTTAGAAAACGCTGCTGCTTTTAATGCTTATCAAGAAACATTGAATTTATATCTGAATTTATTTGAACATAAACCAGAAATAATTGCTATTGATAAACATCCAGAATATTTATCATCTAAACTGGGAAAAGAATTAGCATCAAGTAACGAAATTAAATTAATAGAAATTCAACATCATCACGCCCATATAGCAGCTTGCATGGTAGAAAATAAAATACCATTGGATGCAAAACCAATCTTAGGAATAGCCTTTGATGGGTTAGGATATGGGGAAGATGGTACTTTATGGGGAGGGGACTTTTTATTAGCTGACTATCGGAAATTTCAGAGAGTAGCAACTTTTAAACCTGTAGCCATGATAGGAGGAGAACAGGCAATTTATCAACCTTGGCGAAATACATACGCCCATTTAAATAGTGCATTTAATTGGGAAGAAATTAAACAACAATATGCTGATTTAGAAATTATCAAATTTATAGAACAAAAACCATTAAAATTACTGAACCAAATGATAGAAAAAGATATTAACACACCCTTAGCATCATCAGTTGGGCGGTTATTTGATGCAGTAGCAGCAGCTATAGGTATTTGTCGCGAAGAATGCAGCTATGAAGGACAGGCAGCCATAGAAATGGAGGCAACAGTTAATGTTAACATATTAAACAATGATAAAGAAACTATAAATTATCCCTTTAAATTTGAAAAATTAGATAAAATTTATTATATAGACCCTGCACCGATGTGGGAAGGGATATTACAAGACATCAAGCAGCAAATTTCACCATCAGAAATAGCTGCAAAATTTCACATAAGTTTAGCTATTGTCATCACAGAAATAGTTAAACAACTAACCCAAGAACACAAAATTAATCAAGTAGCATTAACAGGAGGAGTATTTCAAAATCGCATACTTTTAGAACAAACAACCAAAAACTTAAAAAAACTACGAATAGAAGTTTTCACCCATAGGATAGTACCAGCAAACGATGGCGGTTTATCATTAGGACAAGCTGTTATAGCTGCTGCTAGATGTATGAGGTGACAGGTGACAGGTGACAGGTGACAGTTAAAAAGAGAAAAAGATAGAAATTCAATAATTTGATTTTTATCTCATTCTAAATTCAAACCTCTGCGTTCTCTGCGCCTCTGCGGTTCTTATAAAAAAGGAAAATAAAAAAATGTGTTTAGGAATACCCGGACAAATTGTAGAAATAACCAACCCAGAACATAAACTAGCAATGGTAAATGTCGGCGGAGTCAAACGTCAAATAAACATAGCTTGTATAGTCGATGAACAACACCCACCAGAAAAATGTATAGGCGACTGGGTACTTGTTCACGTTGGTTTTGCTATGAACAGAATTAACGAACAAGAAGCAGCAGAAACCCTAAAACTACTGCAAGAAATATCCCAAGCATACACCTAAAAACCCTTTTCTTCCTTTGCGTCTTTGCGTCTTTGCGTGAGAAATAAAAATATGAAATATGTAGACGAATTTCGTAACCCAGAAAAAGCCCAAGCCTTACAAAAGGAAATAGAAAAACTCAGCCGCCAAATAGACAAACATTTAAAAATCATGGAAGTATGTGGCGGACATACCCATTCTATCTTTAAATACGGCATCGAAGAAATATTACCCAATAATATTGAACTAATTCATGGACCTGGTTGTCCAGTTTGTGTGATGCCTAAAGGTAGAATAGATGATGCGATCGCCCTCTCCCAAAATCCTCACATTATCTTAACAACTTTTGGCGATGCCATGCGCGTACCCGGTTCAAAAACCAGCCTTTTACAAGCAAAAGCCCAAGGCGCAGATATCCGTATGGTTTATTCACCCTGGGATAGCTTAAAAATTGCCAAAGAAAACCCCGAAAAAGAAATAGTTTTCTTCGGTTTAGGGTTTGAAACCACCGCCCCCAGTACCGCTTTTACCGTTCTCCAAGCAGCAGCAGAAAATATTACCAACTTTAGTTTATTTTCTAATCATGTATTAGTAATTCCCGCATTAAAAGCATTATTAGAAAATCCAGATTTACAACTTGATGGTTTTGTTGGTCCAGGTCATGTAAGTATGGTCATAGGAACAGAACCCTATGAATTTATTGCCCAAAAATATCATAAACCCATCGTTGTTTCTGGCTTTGAACCATTAGACATTTTTCAATCTATTTGGATGTTATTAAAACAAATAGTAGAAAATCGCTGTGAAGTTGAAAATCAATATAATCGCTTAGTTGAAAAAGCAGGAAATAAAAACGCATTAACAGCCATGAATCAAGTTTTTACACCCCGTGAAAAATTTGCATGGCGTGGTTTAGGAGAAATACCCAATTCTGGTTTTCAAATAAGGGAAGAATACGCCCAATTTGATGCAGAAGTTAAATTTGCTATTCCTAATTTAACAGTTCCCGATCATAAAGCCTGTAAATGTGGTGACATTCTCAAAGGAGTTTTGAAACCTTGGGAATGTAAAGTATTTGGCACAGCTTGTACACCAGAAAATCCCATTGGTGCTTGTATGGTTTCTTCTGAAGGTGCTTGTGCAGCCTATTATAAATATGGCAGACTGACAACAATGGAGAAAAAAGCCAACCAGCAAAATAAAGTAGTGGCAAATGTCAGTTAAAACCTCACATAAGTTCCTGATTTATTTTAATAAATGTATTCATTTATAGAGAATATAAAAAAGAAGTCGGGGATCTTATAAGTTGTAGATTAAAGGTAAATTATTATGCCATTTGTAACTGTGCAAATTGCCAAAGGACACTCTATAGAAAAGAAGCGGAAACTAGCGCAAGCTGTCACAGATGCTTTAGTTTCGGCTTTGGGGACAAAACCGGAATGGATCACTGTTCACATTGATGAATTTGAACGGGATAACTGGGCAGTTGGTGGTGTTTTACACTCTGATAAACACGCTGGAAGACATGAAGAAACTGGGAGGTAATTTGTAGGGTGCGTTGGCGTTATCGTAACGCACCAATTCATTTTTTTCTAACCGCAAAGTACGCAAAGTACACAAAGGAAGAAAAGAAAAATTTTTAAGTTAAGAAGTTTATAAGATGAAGATGTTTAATATGGAAGTTTACAATAATCAAGAAGTTAAAAATCCGCTATTTCAAAAAATTGAACAGGTGCGCCGTCGTGCTAATAAGGTGAAAGATACTCACATTAATTTATCTCATGGTAGTGGTGGTAAGGCTATGAGAGATTTAATTAATGATGTGTTTGTTAGTAGTTTTGATAATCCGATTTTATCACAGTTGGAAGATCAAGCGAGTTTTGATTTATCTCAACTTTCTCTATTAGGAAATAGGTTAGCTTTTACTACTGATTCCTATGTGGTTGATCCGTTGTTTTTCCCTGGTTCAAATATTGGGGAGTTGGCGGTTAATGGTACTATTAATGATTTAGCTGTGAGTGGTGCGAAACCTTTATATCTTACTTGTAGTATGATTTTAGAGGAGGGTTTGGAGTTAGAAACTTTAAGAAAAGTTGTTTTTAGTATGCAAAATGCCGCCCAAAAAGCAGGGGTACAAATAGTTACGGGAGATACTAAAGTCGTCCATCGTGGTTGTGCTGATAAACTCTTTATAAATACTGCGGGTATTGGTATTATTCCTTCAGGAATTGATATTTCTCCCCGCAATATTCAACCCGGTGATGTGGTAATTATTAACGGCGAAATAGGAAATCATGGTGCTGCCATTTTAATTGCTAGGGGAGAATTAGCATTAGAAACAGATATAGAAAGTGACTGTCAACCATTACATGAATTAGTCGCCGAAATTATTAATGTTTGCCCAGGAATTAAAGCTATGCGAGATGCAACCAGAGGAGGTTTAGCCACAGTATTAAATGAATTTGCCCAAACTGCCAATGTGGGAATTAGTATTAATGAAAAAGCCATTCCTGTACGAGAAGAAGTAAATGGAATGTGTGAAATTTTAGGTTTAGATCCTTTATATTTAGCCAACGAAGGCAAATTAGTTATAATTGCACCCAAAGAAAAAGCCGAGTTAATATTATCAACAATGCAAAATCACCCAGCCGGAAAACAAGCAGCAATTATTGGTGAAATTCTCCCCCAACCCCCAGGAATAGTATTATTAAAAACAGCATTTGGTGCAGAAAGAATAGTTGATATGTTAGTAGGTGATCAACTACCCAGAATATGTTAATAGTATTCTCTTTGCGTCTTTGCGTGAGAAAATAAAACAATGCACGAACTAGGAATAACTCAAAACATCATCGCTATCGTTAGCGAAAACGCCCAAAATAAAAAAGTCCAAAGAGTTTTATTAGAAATAGGCAAACTATCCGCCATTATGCCCGATGCCATCAAATTTTGCTTTGATATTTGCGCCCAAGGTACAATAGTCGAAGGGGCAATATTAGAAATATTAGAAATACCGGGCATGGCAAGATGTCGCCAATGTGGTAATACATTTTATGTAGATAAACCCTTTGGAATTTGTGAATGTGGTAGTGTAGAATTAGATTTAATAACCGGTCAAGAATTAAACATTAAAGAAATTGAGGTAGAAGAATTATGTGTGTAACCTGCGGCTGTTCTGATGATAACAATACAACTATTACAAACATGGAAAATCAACATTCTCATACTCACACTTTACCCGATGGAACTGTAATTACCCATTCCCATGATCATGAACATCATCATCATGATCATCAACATCATCACCATGAATCACCTGCAAATGTTCACGCTAAAATTCATAATACTACTATCTCTTTAGAGCAGGAAATTTTAGGTAAAAATAATTTATTAGCTGCTCAAAATCGAGGCTGGTTTAAAGGTAGAAATATCCTGGCTTTAAATTTAATGAGTTCTCCTGGTGCTGGTAAAACTACTTTATTAACTCGTACTATTAATGATTTAAAAGAGAAGTTAAACATCAGCGTCATTGAAGGTGATCAGGAAACTACTAATGATGCAGAAAGAATTAAATCTACAGGCTGTAAAGTGGTGCAAATTAACACCGGAACAGGCTGTCATTTAGATGCTTCGATGATAGAAAAGGGTTTACAGGAACTTAACCCCCCATTAAATTCTGTGGTGATGATTGAAAATGTGGGTAATTTAGTTTGTCCGGCTTTATTTGATTTAGGTGAACAGGCTAAGGTTGTAATTTTGTCGGTGACGGAAGGAGAGGATAAACCAATTAAATACCCTCATATTTTCCGCGCTAGTGACATTATGATTATTACAAAAATTGATTTGTTACCCTATTTGCAGTTTGATGTAGAAAAATGTATTGAATATGCAAAACAGGTAAACCCAAAAATACAAATTTTTCAGGTTTCTGCTACTACTGGTGTGGGTTTAGATGAGTGGTATGGGTTTTTGTCATGTCAATCTGCAATTACTGTGTAGTTTCTTATTGTGAAAATCATTATCTTTTAGTTTAGTTTCAATCCTCAATGTTTCAATCCTCAATTACCTTAATTAGTAATTGTCACTACTAGTTAACCATTGTGTACTTGTGCATAGTATTTTTGTTTCAATCCTCAATTACCTTAATTAGTAATTGTCACTTCTGTTTGTAACTTATTAGGGATATTAGAACGGGTTTCAATCCTCAATTACCTTAATTAGTAATTGTCACGTAAGTATCGTGCTTACTAAGTATATGGCAGATGGTTTCAATCCTCAATTACCTTAATTAGTAATTGTCTCCAATGTTGTCTTTGTTAAAGTCCATCCAGTCTTGTTTCAATCCTCAATTACCTTAATTAGTAATTGTCACTATGGCGCTAGGTTTTGGGCTTATGTATCTGTTGTTTCAATCCTCAATTACCTTAATTAGTAATTGTCACTTTGTCAATACAAAATATAAGTAAGTTTTATATATGTTTCAATCCTCAATTACCTTAATTAGTAATTGTCACACCAACAACCAAGAAAAAGCTATTCATTCTCAATTCAGTTTCAATCCTCAATTACCTTAATTAGTAATTGTCACCTGGGTATTTTCGTTTCTACTTATACAAAACTTGTTTCAATCCTCAATTACCTTAATTAGTAATTGTCACGATGCAAACCAAGTACAGAAGCGAATTGAAGAAAGTGTTTCAATCCTCAATTACCTTAATTAGTAATTGTCACCTCTTTCTGAGGTTGTTTCACCTCCCAAGAGTTTACGTTTCAATCCTCAATTACCTTAATTAGTAATTGTCACGTTGTAATCACACAATGTAATGTCAATCTTTCTCTATCAAAGTTTCAATCCTCAATTACCTTAATTAGTAATTGTCACCTGCTACAGAGCCAACCGCTTTCTATCTGATTAAGGTTTCAATCCTCAATTACCTTAATTAGTAATTGTCACCTCAACGAATTATTAATCAATTGATTGCTAAATATTGGGTTTCAATCCTCAATTACCTTAATTAGTAATTGTCACCTCAGTATATTTCTTGGAAATTTTATTCACAGTATTTAGACAAGGTTTCAATCCTCAATTACCTTAATTAGTAATTGTCACTTTAGATTCTGCAAGTCGTGTATGGTACGTCGGGATATCAACGTTTCAATCCTCAATTACCTTAATTAGTAATTGTCACCACTGATAAAGAGGGCAGTGCTAAAGAAATGAAAAAAGTGTTTCAATCCTCAATTACCTTAATTAGTAATTGTCACTCAGAATTAGTAGGACATCCCCAGATAGTAAAAGTTTCAATCCTCAATTACCTTAATTAGTAATTGTCACGATTCCTCAATTTGTTCTAGCCATTTATCGCGAATGTTTCAATCCTCAATTACCTTAATTAGTAATTGTCACATCGGCAAAATGTCCTTATTCTAAAGTGTTATGTGTTTCAATCCTCAATTACCTTAATTAGTAATTGTCACCTTGAAATGTTTTAGCTATTGTATCTAAATCATGTTAAAATGTTTAAATCCTCAATTACCTTAATTAGTAATTGTCACAAGGATCAAGAGCAGTCAGAATTAAAATATTAAGTTTCAATCCTCAATTACCTTAATTAGTAATTGTCACTGCCGATCGCGCAAACCCTTAGAAATAGGACATTTCCACAACGATTTGCGCGGATGCCAAAATAATACCCGATTCCAGAGAATAGCACAAGAGCGAAAAACGCCGAAACCCTTACAGCGTAAGGTGCGCGGGTGGTTGAGAACACCCAACGGATAAAAACTAGACAGTGTAAGAGTTTCCAGCTTAGTCATAATCACTCCGACTTAACACCCACCCATCCGCGCATTTTCAAGCCAACTTTGTCAAAGTCACACCATCAGGTAACACCTCATCCAAGTCAACCTGATAATCAGCAAAACTGCGGGGTACATCAACATTAGACTTAATTTGCAGTTTATCAAATAACTCATGAACGGGAGCATTACCATATTTACTGGCATGAGTAAAAACATACAAACCACGACAAGCCATAAAACCCCGTGCTGAAGAACGATCAAACTCCCAAGCATTAATCAAAGCTTGCCAAAATAAAGCTAAATCCCGTTCATTCACACAACCAGATTTTTCCGCCAAATGGGGATTATAAAAAACATAAGACCTATATAAACCATAGGGTAAAACCTCTTTTCTGCCCATAGTTTTATTATCTTTTTTTACACCATCTTTTTTTTCTTTTTCTTCTGTTGCAGCACAACGAGTAATACTCACAGATTGGGGAAAAACCGGATCAATACTACGAGAAAAACTAATTTGCACGGGTCCCCAAACCTGGCCAGCTTTTAAACCAGTAGAAAGTACCGCCCCAAACATTCTTAAATCATAATAATTCTGCTGCATCCACTTAGCAACCTTTAATTGATCTTCTGGTGTTCCTTCTTTTTGTGGTAAATCTACAGCAGTATAAGCGCGACTGATTTTTTCATTTAATACGCTTCCTTCTTCCACAAATATTTTATATCTTTCTGGTGTTGTTTCATCCTTACCAAGCATCTCTACATAGTTTCTTACCTTGCGTTTTAAACAGGCATCTGTCACTAAACCTTGATTAGTTTGAGGGTCAATTCTTGGTTGATTTCCGGCATCGGGATCACCATTGGGATTACCATCCAAACAATCAAATAATAAAATTGCATCGTGTTTTTTAGTAGGGTCTAAATGTGCAGTCATGATTTTTTTCCTTGTGATTTGTTGATAGTTTGAAGACCTAACCCCTAGCTTCTTCCCTACGAGGGAAGGGGGACAAGAATTAGATAAAAACTGGTTTTGAAAGCCTTTCTTTTAGTAGGAGAGCGGTTTGAAGAGAGGTTAACATTGAAAATTATTTGTTGGGTTTCACTTCGTTCAACCCAACCTACTCAGATTTTTCCTTACTTTTAAAAAACTCGGCTCTTTTTTGCCACCAACCTTGAAAAAACAAAGCCTGAGATTTTAAATCTAGCACTTCTGGCAATATGGAAATATCAAAGTTTTCAAATTCTTCAGCTAGTAACTTTTTGATGTATTTACTATTATCACTTTCTATATGATAATGAGTACAACCATGACAAAGCCGAGCAAAAACTTGAGTCGGTGTAGAAGATAAAGTCTTTAAACTACGCATAACATTAGTATTATCTTCACTCATATTTTGAGCTTTAACTTGTGATTGGTGCATTAAAAATGCAATTCTGCCTAAAGTGTAAGCAGTATCAAATTTTGGATCGCCTGTGGGATATTTCATATTGTTTGTGGCTAAATAAAGTAATAAACCTTGCAGTCTGGGAAAATATCTAGATTGTTTAGATTTAGATGGAAAGTCATGAAACACCTTTTCACTACATATCCTATCAATGATTCTGTAAGCATATTCATCCGGTAATGCTTCACCTAAAAAAGCGGCTTTAATTAATGCTGTTGCTATTCTGTCTGTATGTTCTTTACTAGGATTAAAAAAAGCACTATTACATAACATCCACATAGGACTAGGTGACAAATCATTAACTTGCTGACATTGGATAAATTGCCCAATAGAATCTTTGATTTTGTGGGTAGTAACTTCACTCCAACCACTAACGGAAATTCTCCCTTTATTACCTTTGAGAATGGCTAAATAAAATTTACTAGATTTAATATCCTCCAAATTAAATTTTTTCGGACTATGGGGACTAGCAAAGATAGATTCAAAAGCTGGATTTTCCCATATTTCGGGATTAATACCTTCCCCGTCTTCTTCTCCCCAATAAACAAAAACCTGCTCTCCTAATTTATAACGATTTGTGTCACTATTAAGTAAAAAATCTAATGCCTTATGATATCTCACAGCACTTTTAAAACCTATGGGAGCGTTAATATTTCTATACCATCCGTGAGACTTATAAGCATCTTCTTGAAAACTACTAATAGCAGCACCAGAAGTAGCAGCACCAGGAACACCTTTAACCATAATGGGCATTTTTTGCTTCATAATTAGAGTCTGTTCACCTGTTAATAAACAAACACCATTAACGGTATCTTGTTTACTGGCATAATAGTTAACCCACCATTTTTGAACTATGGGAATTTTGGTGATTTGTTTACCTTCAAATAGAAACACAAATCTATCCCGATACCAATCTGTATTAGCTGCTGTATTAGCTGCTGGTGGATAAATTTCTGTTAACTCTTTGGTGATTTGTTCTACAGTTGTATTTGTGACAAAATCATAAACTGCCTTTACTGCTTCGTGGTTAGTTTCTTGTAAACATCTTTCCAGAAGTTGTAAATACATTTGATGCCGTTTTCCACCTCGATCACCAGCACCAAAAACATATTCTCCCCCATCATCAATTAATAATGGTTCATCACCATTACGCCGCAAATCTGGTACTAATATTTTTCTGCCAAATTTCGGTTTACCTTTGGTTGCTGCTGTTTCTAAAACTTGAAAACTACCTAAAGGTAAATTAATTTGCCAATGACACAGACATTCACTAAATCCTATGGATGTGAGTTGATTATCCTGTTCTAAAGCAATTCCTAATTGATTTAATTCTTGCAACATAACCGCCCATCTCGCATTATAAAGTGAGCAAATTCTGTAACTACATTTCCTTTGACAAAACCTTGAGCAGTACGCCAAGAAACTGTACCTTTTTGATCAGGTATAAAGTGCATTTTTTTAGGCATTAAACCTAAATCTATTTCCCCTTTTAACTCTGGTGCTGCTTGATCTTCTTCTGAAGGAACACAAAAATGGGCTATATATTCTCGACAGCCAAAATAGGGTTGTTTAAAACATTGCCCTTTTTCAATTCTCCGCTTTATTTGTGCTGCATATTTATTAGATAAATCTTCCTCTGTTTGTAAATCAAAATTAAAATCCACGATATAGGCCACATCATGCAATATGACATGATTTCTCTGAGCGCGATCGCCCACAGCAGTGTAACTCCCTATACCATCATTTCTCATCCAATCTTTAGCATTTTTATAGTTTTGTTTGGACTGCACCATGTTACGCTGGATGGTAAATGTATTAATTGGCTTTAGTACCGTGATGTGATTAATCTTGTATTTAATCTCTGGTTTCCAGAAAATAGACTCTAATACACCTACAGCCGCAGTAAAGGGAATTACCCTGTAACTGTGCGGTTCAGCTTTAAACTCCGGCCTTGTGAATAATGCCCATTCACCCCATAACTTTAACTGCATAAACTAGACTTAAAATTTTTCATCAATTATAACTATAAATGAAATACTTAGCAAGAATTACTACAGATTGTAAATAACAACTACTAGCAGCACATTTACAGAATGTTGCGGAAATGTCTGCAAGTGCTGTACCGCAACAATTCCAAGCTGTAGCCAAGTATGCTGGTTTATGGCATGATTTGGGTAAATATCAGCAAAAATGGCAGGAATACTTAAAAAATAACGGTAAGCGGGTTGTACATTCTCCCCACGGTGCTGTTTTAGCTTTACAAATGTCTAAAAAAGAACCGCCCGCAATAGCTTATATCATCGCTGGCCATCATTCTGGTTTATCAGAAAGGTTGAGATTAAGAGGTAGTGAGTATAAACAATTAGCAGCAGGTTTAGAGGAATGTTTAGCAATAGCTAGACAGGAAATAGCTGATTTTATACCGCAAGAATTACCAGATATTGATTTACCTAAATTGCGGCGAGAATTTGCCCTTAGAATGTTATTTTCTGTCTTAGTTGATAATGACAGATTAGACGCTCGCAAATTTGAAAATATTGAAAATAAAGGTGAAAGCTCCATATATGTACAAGATTTGGAGCTTTCTGCATATAACAAAATGAGTTTCAATCTTCATTCCTTGTTTCCACAATCAGCAAATGCAATTAGTGAAGCTAGAAATGTCTTTGCCCAACATTGTATCAACAAAAGTGAATTACCCAAAGGAATTTTTAGATTAACTGGACCCTGTGGAATTGGTAAAACCATTGCTAGTGCGAGATTTGCTTATTTGCACAGTCAAAAACATCAAATGTCAGGAATAGTTTATGTCGGACCATTAAAAAGTATTATTGAACAAACTGCTGCTGTTTATCGGCAATTATTTGGAGAAAATGCAGTATTAGAACATCATTCAGGATATGAACCAAAATTAGCAGAAGTTAAAGATTATAAATTGAATACTGATAGATGGGATAAACCCGTAATTGTCACCAGTGGAGTGCAATTTTATGAAAGTTTATTTGCTAATCATCCTACTAAATGCCGAAAATTACAAGGTTTAATTAATAAAGTTATCTTATTAGATGAATCTCAATCTATACCTAGTGATTTAGTCCGGCCAATATTAAATGTTTTGAATACATTAGTCACAGATTGGGGATGTACAATAGTTTTAATGAGTGCTACCCAACCAGCATTTCACAACCTTGATGAAGATGATTTAACAGATGTTGTTGATATTATTCCTGAAACTGAAACCAGCAGAATATTTCAACAACTTAACCGTGTTAATTATCAATATATTGCTGATATTTGGGAATGGAAAAATTTAGTTGATAGCATTAAATCATCTAAATTAAATCAAGGCTTAATTATTGTTAATACCAAAAAATTAGCCAGGGAAGGATATGAAATATTATCTGCCAAATTTCCCGATCATTGTTTTCATCTTAGTTCTATGATGTGTCCTGATCATCGTTCTCAAGTTTTGGACAAAGTGCGAAAATTATTAAAAGCTGAACAACCTTGTTTTTTAATTAGTACCCAAGTAGTTGAAGCTGGTGTTGATGTGGATTTTCCCATAGTATACCGTCAACTTGCACCTTTAGATTCTATCATTCAAGCAGCAGGAAGATGTAACAGAGAAGGAAAGCAAGATCAAGGTAATGTAATCATTTTTAATATGTCATCTTCCAACCCACCGGGATATAAAGACGGAATAAGTATTACTAAAAAAATATTAGAAAAATATGATATAAATGATGATATTTTATCTTTGATAAAGATTTACTTTAGTGATTTATTGAATCAGAATCATGATGGAGGTGTGGATATTCAAAAATTAAGAGAAAAGTATGATTTCCCGGAAGTTGCTAAAGCGGTGAAAGTAATTGATAATGAACATCAAATAGCGGTAGTAGTTAAATGGGGAGACAGTGAAGAATTAATTGTAGAAATGGAAAATAAAGAATATATTACAGAAACAGATTGGCGTAGATTACAAAAATTTACTGTGAATATTCCTAAGAATGATCAATATACAAATTATACTCAAGTTGGTAAAATAGATGTTTGGATGGGAGATTACCAAGAAACGGGAATTAGGGTTGGTTGAAAAAGTCTTTTTGTGGGGATAAGGAATAGGGAATAGGTAAAAAATTTGCTCCCATCTTCCCAGTCCCCAATCCCCTCTACTGATGAATCTGCGTTGCTTTGAGCATATGATAGGTAATAGACCTGTCCGAAAATTAATATGCGTAACCTGAAACCCATTCCTAGTGACAATTCATGAATTGTCCCTACATCTTTTTCGGAGATGTCTAATAATCAACTGTGTCAACGCTAGGGGGTAACTTTGCCATGTTTCCCCAGTTGTACCAGCGATTTTACCAAGTTCAGGATTGATTTCGCGATCGCAAATATTCTTTAAATAAGGAAATATTAGTCCTAATAATTATTTTTGGTTTTGTTTCTCTCCAGAAGCACGAATTAATTCTGCAATAATTGCCACAGTAGCGGTAATAGAAATTAACATGATGCTAAGGGCATTAATATCTGGTTTGACTCCAGTTCTGATGCGGCTAAATATTTCCATTGGTAGGGTATTAGAACCGCTACCTGCTGTAAAACTGGAGATAAGAAAGTCATCTAAACTGAGGACGAAAGCTAGTAAGCAACCAGATATAATACCAGGCATTAATTGGGGTAAGACAACTTTTATAAAAGCTTGAATAGGGGTTGCACCTAAGTCTAGTGCAGCTTCTTCTAGGTGGGGATCGAGGTTATTAAGTCGGGATGATACTACTAAACCGATGTAGGCTAGGCAAAAAACTATATGTGCAGCTACAATTGTCCAGATGCTTAAAGGTATGGCAAAAGCAGCTAAACAAACAAGGGTAGAAACTGCGATCGCAATATCAGGAATTAATAATGGTAAATACGATATACCACGATACAATGTTTTCCCAGGAAAATTATAACGTGCCAACCCTACAGCCATCATAGTTCCCAAGACTGCGGAAACAGCAACTGCACTACAGGCTACTAGCAAACTGTTTTTTACAGCTGATAAAATGCGAGCATCTGTGAACAGTTTTTGATACCATTCTAGAGTGAATCCTTGCCAACTTGCGCTGTAAGGTGACTGGTTAAAGCTATAAAAGCCTAGTACCAAGATAGGCAGGTACATAAACACAAATACCAATATGGAAAAAACTACCTGCCATGTCATAGACTTTTTTTTACTTGGGTGAGGGATATTCATGTTGATATTTAGTGCTTAATTATTGTATGAGATTATATCATCGTCAGGAGTCAGGAGTCGTAGGGGCGAAGCATTCGGAAAATAACCTGTGATAAAAATTGATAATTGATAATTGATAATTGATAATTGATAATTGATAATTGATAATTGATAATTCATCATTTATAATGAAAAACATCCTGACTCCTGGAAATTCTGATTCCTTAAAATTACTAATTTACCTCTAAAGTAGAGGAAAATATCCCTACCTAAGATAGACAAAAGATATCAAATATCCAGCATAAAATTGTGAAGCGAGTAACAGTATTAGGTTAATATTTACCAGTTTTTTTGTCAGTGATTTTCAAGTAAATTCTTAATTGTTAGGGGGTTAATAATGAGAATTGCCCAGGTTGCTCCACTGTGGGAGAGAGTACCACCTCCAGCTTATGGTGGAATAGAATTAGTCGTGGGTTTGTTAACAGATGAATTAGTCAAAAGAGGACATGAAGTAACATTATTTGCATCAGGAGATTCTCTGACTCTGGCTAAGTTAGTATCAGTTCATCCGCGGGCTTTAAGATTGGATAATACTGTCAAAGATTACAGTATTTATGAGTTGCTAAATCTAGCTTCAGTTTATGAGCAATCCGCAGAATTTGATATTATTCATTCTCATGCAGGACACACACCTTTAGCATACACAAAGTTGGTAGAAACTCCCACAGTTCATACTTTGCATGGTATTTTTACACCTGACAACGAAAAAATCTTTAAATATGCCAAAAAACAGCCTTATGTGAGTATTTCTGATGCCCAAAGAGAACCCAGGTTAGGGTTAAATTATATATCAACAGTGTACAATGGAATTGATGTGAGTAGTTATGAGTTTTATCCTCAACCTGTAGATCCACCATATTTAGCATTCGTTGGCAGAATATCGCCAGAAAAAGGCACACATTTAGCAATTCAAATTGCCAAAAAAACTGGTTGGCAGTTGAAAATAGCCGGTAAGATAGATAGAGTGGATATAGAATATTTTGAGCAGGAAATTAAACCCCAGATTGATGGTAAGCAAATTCAATATTTAGGTGAAGCTAACCACGCAGAAAAAAATACTATCATGGGTTCTGCTTATGCCACTTTATTTCCTATTACTTGGAGAGAACCATTTGGTTTGGTAATGGTAGAATCAATGGCATCGGGTACACCTGTAATTGCGATGCGAATGGGTTCAACTCCCGAAGTAATTGCTGATAGGGAAACGGGTTTTTTGTGCAATAATATTCAGGAGTGTATTGAGGCTATTGAGCAAATAGAAAGATTAAACCGTTATGCTTGTAGGCGATATGTAGAAAAGCATTTTAGTATCAAACAAATGACTGATGGTTATGAAGCGGTTTATAAACAAATTCTCAAAGAGAAATTTGCTCAAGAAAATGGACATTTTCGGACTACTTTAGTTCATTAAGTTCATTGTCATTGTTGGGTGAGAGTTTCCACAAAAGCCATTACTAACAGTACAATTGCGGTTGGGGCTAGGGCTAAGGCTATTTCTCCTTTCAAGTTTAATCTGCGCCTGAGTGTGCGATTTTTCCCTTGTAATGGTTTTAAGCTAGAACGTTTTTGGCTCATGAGGCTTCAACTACAGCTAGTTATATCCACTTTAAGAATTAAGAGCGATTGCGCGGAGCGCAGCGCCGTAGGCGATCGCATCTTCCCACGAATGATAGACAATCTTGAAGTTGCAGGAGATCAAGTTGTAATTCAAGGTTATTATGCGATCGCCCTGACGAATGATAGACAATCTTGAAGTTGCAGGAGATCAAGGAGTCAGGAGTCAGGAGTAAAATTGGCTTGATAGCTGTAATAACTATTTAGCCTCTTAGCCTCAAATAAATTATGACATCGACAATTTCTATCAACGACAGTCAAAAGTTACAACTTTCACCTTTAGAAGTTCCCAACCGTTTATTACTAGGTCCTGGTCCATCTAACGCCCATCCTGCGGTATTGCAAGCTATGAATACCACACCTTTAGGGCATTTAGATCCGGCATTTTTAGCCTTAATGGATGAGATTCAATCTTTGCTACGCTACGTTTGGCAAACGGAAAACCCCCACACTATCGCCGTGAGTGGTACGGGTACAGCAGCGATGGAAGCAACCCTAGCTAACACTGTAGAACCGGGAGATGTGGTTTTAATTGGTGTTGCTGGTTACTTCGGTAATCGTTTGGTAGATATGGCGGGAAGATATGGCGCAGATGTACGCACTATTACGAAACCTTGGGGACAGGTATTTTCTGTAGATGAAATTAAAACAGCGTTAGAAACTCACAAACCGGCAATTTTAGCATTAGTTCATGCAGAAACCTCCACCGGCGCACGTCAACCTTTAGAAGATGTGGGGGAGTTGTGTCACAAATATGGAACTTTGTTATTAGTGGATACTGTCACCAGCTTGGGTGGTGTTCCTATTTTCTTAGATGAGTGGGGTGTGGACTTAGCTTATAGTTGCAGTCAAAAAGGTTTAGGTTGTTCTCCTGGTGCATCTCCTTTTACTATGAGTCCCCGTGCAATGGAAAAGTTGCAGAAACGGGAGACTAAGGTGGCCAACTGGTATTTAGATATGTTGTTGTTAGGAAAATATTGGGGTAATGAACGCATATATCATCATACAGCACCGATTAATTTATATTATGGTTTGCGGGAAGCTTTGCGTTTAGTAGCGGAAGAAAGTTTAACAAATTGTTGGCAACGGCATCAAAAAAATGTTGAATATTTGTGGGAAAGTTTGGAAAGTATCGGTTTAAAAATGCACGTTGCTAAGGAATATCGTTTACCAACTTTAACTACTGTTTGTATTCCTGATGGAGTGGATGGAAAAGCCGTAGCAAAGCAGTTATTACTTGAGCATAATATTGAAGTTGGTGGTGGTTTGGGAGAGTTAGCGGGTAAAGTTTGGCGTGTGGGTTTGATGGGTTTTAATAGTCGTCCTGAAAATGTGGATCGGTTGGTTGAGGCTTTGGAGCAGGTTTTGGGTAAGTAGGGTGTTTAAGGTGGGCATTTTGCCCGCCAAGATCATGATTTTTTCACATTAAGATCCAAGGAAGGATGCAAAGAGGAAAAACTTTTTGATCCCAGAATCCCTACCCTGATAGAGTAGGGAGGATATCAAATAAGTCAAATAATTGAGCAGATGCGATCGACTGGAGTCATATCACATCTGATTTAATAGTTAAGACTCCGTCATTTCCTTGACTAACCGCTGATCAGATGCCACTGCCAGTAGTTCTTCTACAATATCCCAAGCTGCTGCACATTCACGAGAAGTATCTCCTTTCACTGCACAAATTCTTCTAGCTTCTTCCCGTGCAGCTTCTATTTCATCCTCAATAAATATGGGTTTTGGATTATCAAACAAATCACTTTTTCTGAGGATATCAGTAATTGATATAATTCCTAACAACTTACCTTTAATTACGGGAGCGCGACGAATACGTGTATTGGCAAACAAACGCGCTACATACTCTACACCAAGCTCAGGATTGACTACAATACAAGGCTTGGTCATAATCTCGTAAACTCGCACTTGTTTGGAGTCTTTACCATAAGCGGCAACTTTATAGACGATATCAGTTTCTGTTACCATGCCATAGGGATCGTTTTCTGTGCGTGGTTCCACAACTAAAGAACGTAATCCTTTATATTTCATCAAATCCACGGCTTCTGCTACTGTTGCTGAACCACGAATTGTAATCACTTCTGTGGTCATTATGTCTTCTGCTTTCATCATATTTTTAGAATTTCCTGTCAATAGTTGGTTGGAAAAATTGTTCGGGTTAATTTGCGGATGTTGATGATTTTTTTCACTCATTCCTGAGATGTTTTCAGATTTTTATCTTTGGTAAATGAGTGTAGTTACCTGTGCAAAAAGTACAAAAAAATGAATTTTGATGTTTAATCTTCGTAAATTCTTGCCTCTGGAGCGTTGGGAAATTCTTCACAATACATTTCAAAAGTGCTTTTGGGATTTTCCACAAAGTCACTTTTTCTGAGGATATCAGTAATTGATATAATTCCTAACAATTTACCTTTAATTACAGGAGCGCGACGAATACCTGTATTGGCAAACAAACGCGCTACATACTCTACACCAAGCTCAGGATTAACTACAATACAAGGCTTGGTCATAATTTCATAAACTCGCACTTGTTTGGGGTCTTTGCCATAGGCACCAACATTGTAAACAATGTCAGTTTCTGTGACTATGCCATAGGGGTCGTTGTCTGTGCGTGGTTCGACAACGATAGAGCGCAGTTTCTTATCTTTCATCAGTTTTACTGCTTCTGCTACTGTCGCTGAACCACGAATTGTTACCACTTTTGTGGTCATTATATCTTCAGCCTTCATCATGGTTGAAATCCTTAAAGCAATGAGTATGAATCTGTGGGATTTTGATCTGGTAAATGTCTAAAAATGAGGCTGAATAAAGTACACTCTCTGATCACTAGCATTTGCTCCTCACGAATCTCCGAAGGAGTATTAGATGTGGTAGAAGGTTTAAAACTGCTTGGTATTCCAGGTGCGTAAGCTTCAATTACACTTCCATCCAGAGAGCGCATCACCATCAGGTAGTCACAAACTAGACACTCTGTACGGATAATTTGATTAGCTAAACAATGGGTGTGAGTTAGGTGTTCATCAGTTGCAAACTGACGCTGTGCCTCACTACCGCAATTAGGACATCGAACTATCTGCGCTCTCTGCATAAAGCAATTGCCTCAATAATGGTTAAAGTATATTGGTTACAGCTGTGCTGAATTTTTCATAAGGAGCTATCCCAACAATTGTTTCCAATAAGTCACCGTTCTTGAAAAACATAACTGCGGGAATACTGCGGATACCTAATTGTTTGGCAACAGTTGGATTTTTACCCACATCTATTTTGACTACTTTGGCACGACCTGTGTATTCATCAGCGAGTTTATCCATTAAAGGACTAACCATTTTACAAGGTCCGCACCAAGTTGCTGTGCAGTCTAGTACAACTATTTCGTTATCACTTAATAGTGATTTGAACTCTGTTTCCTGGATATATTCAACTGTTGTCATATCAACTCCTTTTTTAATCTTTTTCAATTTTGAGTGGTGGTTGTGAAAGGGAAAACAGTAAAAGATAAGGTGGGATGGCAATGAGTTAATTTCTCTATTGAGAAAAAGCTGAGGTCAGAATTGCTGTAACCTTGATGAAATAAAAGTTTCAGTTTTTTAATTTTTCTTTGCTTACGCATAAAATACTCATTTTCTCTGCTTTGTTTTGCTGTTAGTCCGATAAGATTTGTCGTTCTTTGTTGATTAGTCTTTCGCTAGTATTCACAGTTTTTTGCTGAATTGTTAAACTCAAATCAGAAAAAGAAGTTTGTAAAAAATGAGTCACTATTTCCACAGGGCGATCGCCATTAATCACTGTTAAACATCCTTGCTGGCGATAATGCTGAATCACGGGTGCAGTCTGCTCTTGATAAACTTCTATTCGCTTACAAATAAGTTCAGGGTGGTCATCTGAACGCCCCCTTTGTCGCCACCTTTGTACCAAAACATCTGTTGGCACATAAAAACTGAAAACTCGGTTATAAGACTGTCCTAAAGTTGCTAATAGTTGATCAAGAAACTGAGCCTGGGATAAATTACCGGGAAATCCATCTAATATCCAACCTCGTTGAGTAGATGGAGCAGTTAAGCGTTGGCGGATGAGATCAAAAATTAAATAGTCTGGAACCAATTCACTTTTTTCTACATACGCTTTTGCTTTCAAGCCTAAAGCAGTTTGATTAGCGATCGCCTGACGTAATATTTCACCAGTGGAAATATGCGGAATTTGCCATTGGCTGGACAGTATTGCCCCTTGCGTACCTTTGCCACTACCCGGCACTCCTAGCAAAATCAATCGCATTCAAACACCCCCTATCTTGAAAAGCCTGAAAAATCTGACTCATTTACCAGCAATCACCAGTAATTGATGTACCATGTTGACAAAGGTAATTAAATTCTGAAAACAATGGCTGCTGAAGAATCGAAAAACCAATCCCTCTGGGAAAAACTCAACCAAGCCCGGAAAGCAAAAGCTGTCAGTGGCGGCTATGCTGGCTATGGTTCACCCGCTTTTGGTCAGCAATCAGTTAATGGTGAATTAGTAGACAATCCCGCTGAACAACAGATTATTGAATTAATTCGCCGTCATCACAAGTCAGGAAAATCACTACCACAAATTGCTGCTTGGCTCAATCAGCAAGGATATACCACCAAGCGAGGACATCAGTGGCAACCTGTGTCCGTGAAAAGGGTTTTAGACAGGCTTTATGGCAAAATGCAACGAATTTCTGGCATGGGTGAGGACTGATGTAGATATTGCCTCTCAATAGAGCCATATACCTCATATCTCTTCCTTTTCCTCTCCAGTTATCTGGCAATCGGCCCTTGGATATCCCAGTTTAAATCTTTAACGCTAATTTACCTTTTACAGCTTATAGCCTTTATATAGCAAGCTTTTCTCCCATTTATCTTTTACATCTCTCGTATTATATATATATTTTGCAGAATTTAATATATTTATTGCTAATAAATTTACAAAACTTCATAATTAGTTTTACCATTTATAATCTAGACCGAATAATCTATGCAAATTGATGATCCACTCATTGGCGTTCCCCGCCTGGAAGATGCAATAGATAAGCAACCACTGGTGGTTGCACCCCATACTTCCCTGATGGAAGTTGTAAATTTAATGAATCAGACACGAGGTAATAGTTGCTTATTACCGGATTTTGATGCAGGAATTACCTTTAATTCCATGCAAGGTACACGCTCCAGTTGTGTACTAGTCATGGAAGGGAGGGAATTATTAGGTATTTTTACAGAACGAGATATTGTGAGATTTACGGCTGCGGGTACGGATTTTGCTAGGGTAAAAATAGCTGATGTCATGGCGCATCCAGTAATTACCCTGTCAGAAACTGTATTTAAGGACATCTTTGCCGCACTGTTTTTATTTCGTCGGTATCGTATTCGCCATTTGGTAATCGTCAATGAACACAAAGAGGTATTAGGAATTATTTCCCCAGAAAGTATTAGACAAATTTTACGCCCCACAAACCTACTAAAAATGAGGCGAGTGTCAGAGGTAATGACAACCCAGGTAATCCATGCACCACCAACAACTTCTGTACTCACCTTGGCGCAGATGATGGCAAATCATAAAGTGAGTTGTATAGTCATAACCAAAACAGACTCCTGGAATAATATTCTGCACGCTGTTAAGCCTGTAGGAATTGTTACCGAAAGAGACATTGTGCAATTTCAAGCATTGGGGTTAAATTTAGACCAAATTGAGGCAAAAACAGCGATGAGTACACCCTTGTTTTTGCTAACTCCAGAAGATTCCCTATGGTCAGCCCATCAAGAAATGCAGCAGCGGCGAGTACAACGATTAGTTGTATCCTGGGATTGGGGATCAAAGTTAGGAATAGTGACTCAAACCAGCTTGTTGCGGATATTTGATCCCTTAGAAATGTATGGAGTCATAGAAACTTTACAGCGAAATGTAGCGCAATTACAAGCTGAGAAAGCAGAATATCTCAGCAACCAAACTAATTCCCCAGAACCACCTCAACAACCAGATTGGCAAATACAGCCACAACATCCAGTTCCCAAGGAAAACTTAAATACCCTGATTTCTCTGTTGGAAAGCAGGATAGAACATTTGATCAAAAACCCGAATCTATCCACAGAATTACAGCAAATGTATTTAAATTTAGCAATAACGGACATTGACAAAATGCGCCATTGCTATCATTCATCGACATAACTCCTCAATACCCTGTTCACTGGCATGAAGAGAATTTTCAATTCTGTTTGATCTTATACTATTTGAAAATTGTGTAGTCGTTATACTCAATACTAAGGTTCTACCTGGGAATTGATGAAGTGGCAAAACAAACCACTTCATTTTTATTGTGAAAATGGTGAATTTTCAATCATTAACTAATTCATCGTGCCATTTTTCCCGTTTTGGGCGTTTCTCTATTTCTCTCACTTCACCGTCATTCATTCTATCTATATACCAAGTTCCCCATTTTAAAGCTTTTTGTCTTTCTAAATGGTCAATAAATTGAATTATGGGTTGATCTAGGTCAATAGGAGATTTTAAATTAAACTGAATAGTTTGAAAAATTTTGTTGTCGTCTTTGATAAAGTCTTCAGCCACAAATTTACTCAGCCATAAAACCAAGTGATTATGTAATCTACCGAAAATACCCAAGCGTTTTTTAGTCATTAATATTGTCATTATTTCTGCTCTACCCGCTTCTATTAAACGGGAAGCAAATATAAGATGAAATTGTAAAAAATCTAAACTAATTGTAATCATTCCTGTCATGCCATACCAATAACAAAGATGATAGTTAACTGGTTTTTTATAAAAGGAACGAATCAATTTCATTAACCAGTAATCAGGAGTTGAGTGAGTAGTATTAGTAAAAGTAATGGCATTTTCATTGAGTTCTTGTTTTTCAAAATTAAACTCTGATAGTAATTTATGAACTGTGTTAAAATGTTGAGCATCAATAGCATTAATCATAAAAACATTAGGGTGACAGTTGGTGATAAATCTTGCACTCAAAGCACTGTCAGATTCTTCCATTTCCAACTCAGGAATAAACGGTAAAGGTTGTTGTGGTGTTTCTCCTGTCCAAACCCAAATTAACCCATATTGTTCAGCAGTAGGCCAACTTTTAGCTTTAACTTTAACAGGTTCTTCTAAACAAGGAATTTCTACACAAAAACCTTCAGAGTCAAATTTCCAATGATGAAAAAAACAGCGTATTTCATTACCTTCTACTGTTCCTTCTCCCAGATGAGCGCCAAAATGAGGACAGTAAGCATCTAAAATCACAGCTTGTTTATCTTCACCACGATAAATTACTAATTCTCTACCCAAAATTGTCACGGGTTTAACTTCACCAACTCGTAACTTTTTAGAAGGTATTACCCAATACCAACCTTCAATAAAACGTTCTGGTTGATTGAAAATCTTAGGTTTTCTAGTATGGTTCAAATTTGCTGAATTGACGTTCATTTTTAGATTTATACTTATAGTCAAGGGGGTAATCTAGAAATATCACACCCAGCAAATAAAAACGGTTATTTTCGGTACTTCATTGGTGATTGGTAATTGGTAATTGGTAATTGGTAATTGGTAATTGGGTTATTAAACTCCCTATCTTCCTACCTTCCTACCTCTGATTTACTAAAAATAAACCACCATAATTCTAAACCTATTAAACCTAAACCAGCAATAGTTACTGCAAATTTTAATTCTAAAGGTTGCTGAATAATTTGAAACTGTTGATTTTGATTATGCTGTGAATGTGAATAGGAATTTTCTGCTGTTGCTGGACTTGATGTTAATAACATTAAACAAGCAAGACTTACCCACAGGATTTTTTGATTGAATTTTTGATTGAATTTTTGATTGAATTTTTGAGTTAATGTTTTATTTAACATTTAATTGACTCCTGCTTGAAACTTACGTAATCTTAAAGCATTGCTAACTACAGAAACGGAAGAAAGTGCCATTGCTGCACCTGCAAGAATGGGGTTAAGT
Organism: Sphaerospermopsis reniformis; assembly: GCF_005402885.1. Lineage (NCBI taxonomy): Bacteria > Bacillati > Cyanobacteriota > Cyanophyceae > Nostocales > Aphanizomenonaceae > Sphaerospermopsis > Sphaerospermopsis reniformis. Next base: position 12,227 of record NZ_BJCE01000015.1, on the reverse strand, counting down.
AACCAACCGAAAATAGGGTAAAGAATACCAGCCGCAACAGGGATACCAATGATGTTATAAATAAAAGCAAAGAAGAGATTTTGCTGAATATTATTAATGGTAGCGCGACTAAGTTGAATAGCGGTGACAATTGCTTGCAAATCTCCAGAAATTAAAGTAATATCACTTGCAGCGATCGCTACATCTGTACCTGTTCCAATAGCTATTCCTACATCTGCTTGCGCTAACGCTGGTGCATCATTAATACCATCCCCCACCATTGCGACAATTTTAGATTTTGGATTTTGGATTTTGGATTGTAATGATTTTACAATAGCAGCTTTTTGATCAGGTCTGACTTGAGCGAAAACTTGAGAAATACCAACTTGATGAGCGATCGCTTCCGCAGTAGGTTGATTATCTCCTGTTAACATTACCACTTCTAAACCCATCTTTTGCAATGTTTTTACCGCTGCTGTTGAGGAAGGTTTTAAAGCATCCGCAATACCCATTATTCCTGCTAATTCTCCGTCAACAGCAATTAAAATGACAGTTTTTCCTCCGGTTTCCCAAGCAATTTTATATTCTTGCAAAGCATCGGTATTAATTGCTAATTCATTTAACCATCGTTCTGTCCCAATTTGCACTGAATGATGATTAACAATACCTTGTACACCACAACCAGCAACAGCTAAAAAATCCGTAACTTCTGTTAAATTAACTTGTTGAGATTCGGCATATTTTACCACAGCTTCCGCTAGAGGATGTTCAGAATTTCTTTCTACAGATGCAGCTAATTTTAATAAATTCATTTCATTTTGATTAGCTGTACCTTTAGCAGTCACAAAATCTGTAACTGTGGGTTTACCTTGAGTTAAAGTCCCGGTTTTATCAAGTACAATAGTTTTAATTTTATGTGCTAATTCTAAACTTTGGGCATCTTTAATTAAAATACCATTTTCCGCACCTTTACCAGTTCCTACCATTACAGAAGTAGGAGTAGCTAAACCCAAAGCACAGGGACAAGCGATAATTAAAACACCCACCATTGTAATCAGAGAAAGGGTAAAATTACCTGTAAAATTAAACCAAATCAAAAAAGTTGCGATCGCAATAGCAATAACAGCAGGAACAAACCACCCTGTTACCTGATCTGCTAATCTTTGAATAGGAGCTTTAGAACCTTGAGCTTCTTGGACTAATTTCACAATTTGTGCTAAAAAAGTATCCTTACCTACCCTAGTTGCTTTAAATTTAAAACTACCAGTTTTATTAATTGTCGCCCCAATAACTTCATCTCCTGGTTGCTTTTTCACAGGTAAACTTTCACCCGTTACCATCGCCTCATCAACCATTGAATTACCATCAATAACTTCCCCATCAACGGGAATTTTTTCCCCAGGACGCACCAAAATTATATCATTAATAATTACATCTTGAATAGGAACATCAATTTCTTTTCCATCCCGCACAACTCTAGCAGTTTTTGCTTGTAAACCTATTAATTTTCTAATAGCTTCCGAAGTTTGTCCCCTAGCGCGATGTTCCAAAAACCGCCCCAATAAAATTAAAGTGACAACCATTGCTGCAACTTCATAATAAACATGAGTTTCTAAACCTTGGGAAATAAAAAAACTAGGGAAAAGCGTAACCACTACAGAATAAAAATAAGCCGCACCAGTACCCAAAGCGATTAAAGTATCCATCGTTGCGGTGTGGTGTTTTAAAGACTTCCAACCATTTCTCAAAAACGAACCTCCACACCAAAACTGCACCGGAGTTGTTAATATTAACTGCAACCAAGGATGATGTAAAAAATCAGGAATAAAAGGTAATTTTAACCCTGTCATCATCGGTAAAGAACCGACAAACAGGAATGTGCTAATTATCCCCCCTGTCCATAATTTAAGCTTTAATTCTTGTTCTTCTGCTATTTTCTGGACTTGTGCCACATCATCTTCACCCTGTGCTTCTACCATAGAAAAAGATGAATAACCAGCATCTTCAATAGCAGCTTTAATTTCTGTTAAATTAGTCTGTTTTGGTTCATAATTAATTGTTGCTTGTTCTGCACCAAAATTAACATTGCACTCAATCACACCAGGAACTGCAAGTATAGCTTGTTCCACATTATTAGCACAGGAAGCACAACTCATTCCTTTGAGTTTGAGAGTAATATTATTCATAATTTAGAGTAGGGAATAGGGAATAGGGAATAGGGAATAGGGAATAGGTCTAATAAATTTCTCCCCATCTCCCTAACTATTAAGCTGGAGGATAACCAGCAGCAGTTAAAGCTTCTTTAATAGCAGTTTCTGAAGCTTGAGTATCGACATTGACAAGTTTGGTTTTGGGATCAGCTTCCACATTAGCGTTAGCATCTACGGCTTTAACTGCATTGGTAATATTGTTGGCACAAGCAGAACAAGCCATTCCCGGAACTGTAAGTTTGATTGTCATAACTTTAAACAAGAAAGTGAAAAAATCAAGTGAACAAAAAATTAAGGTTCAACTGATAACTGATAACTGATAACTGTCACCTGTCACCTGTTACCTGTCACCTTTTGCAACTGCTGCAATTTCTCAAGTTGGGCTGTTTGCGTTTTGATGATAGCTTGAGCTAAATTGCGAATTTGTGGCTCATTAGCATTTTCAGCAGTTGTCTTTGCCATCTTCACTGACATTTGTTGATGGTGAATCATCTTCCGCAAAAATTCCTGGTCAAAGTTGGGGGCATTTTCTAAAGCTTCTAAACTCATCATTCCTCCCATACCGTTACCTCTACCCATACCACCCATGTCCATACAATTCATATCACCAGCGGGCAATTCTGCGCCATATAACTGTTTGTACAAAGCTTGTAATTGCTCAATTTCTTGGGTTTGCTCGGTTTTTATCTCAGTGGCCAACGCTATTATCTGGGGATTTTTCGCCTTCTGTATGGCCAAATCTGCTATTTTCACCGTTTTCTGATCATGATGAACCATCATTTTCAGAAAACGCTGATCTTCCTGTTGCTGGGGCATGGTATGGGGCATGGTGTTTGTCTCACCAGCAGGGGTAGAAGGCGAATGTTGATGTGGTTGGGCTATGGCGCTATTGGTGAGGGATAAAGCGGCAAGTAAACCTAAAATACCAAAGTTGACTGATTTGTTAAGCATCACTTTTGCTCCTTTCGCTTCTCAAGGAAGGTTTAGGGCATTTCTGCCAAAAATCAGCAATTTGTTTTACCCATGTTACCAATTTTTGGCTGAGAGTCCTGTTGTGTTGTCTAATTTATCCTATTTATCCTAAACCCTCTAGTCCACTAGAGAGTCTAGATTTACTAGATTTATTTTACAAATCTTTAAATTTTAGTAAATCTTAATTAGGGTTTGCTGAGAGGTTGTTTGAAAAGTTTTAGATGGTGACTTTATACACTTGCAGATCCCCCCTAACCCCCTTAATAAGGGGGGATCTAAAATTTTTGATACATCATGAGGGACTTTTCAAACATCCTCTAATCAGATCCAAAAGCAACTGGCAAAATAGCATCAGTTAAAATTGCACCTTTGAGGTTAGCACCTGTTAAATTTGCACCTCTGAGGGTTGCACCTGTTAAATTTGCACCTGCTAAATTGGCATATTTCAAATTAGCCCCAGTTAAATCAGTATTGGTTAAATTAGCCTCACTGAAATTAGCGCGGAATAAGTAAGAACTTCCTAAATGTGATTTAGTTAAATTTGCCTTATAAAAATTAGCTTGATAAAGATAGCTTTGCATTATTTCTGCTTCATATAAATTAGCTTCTGACAAGTCAGCATTAATTAAATTAGCACCCATCAAATTAGCAAAACTCAGATTACTGCGGATGAGTTTACTATCTGCTAAATCGACATTTTTTAAATTAGCGTTGTGAAAATCTGTCCCAATTAAATTAGCGTCTGTAATGATTGCACAGATGAGGTTAGCGGCTTTTAAATCAGCACCAATTAAAGTTACCTGAGATAAATTAGCCTGTGTCAAAATGGCATCTTGCAAATTAGCGAGACTCAAATTAGCTTGAGAAAAGTTAGCTTCGATTAACTTAGCGTGAGAGAGATTAGCACTACTTAAATTTGCACCTTGAAAATTTGTTCTGACCAATAAAGCATAACTTAAATTTACCTTATTTAAATTCACACCTTGGAGATTTGCACCCCGAAAGTTTTCTCCTACTAAGTTAGCGGTACTCAAATCAATTTCAATTTCCGGGTTTTCTTTTCTCCATCCTGTCCAAGTGACTGCACCTGATTTTAATAAAGTTAGATGTTGTTGATGTGCCATTTTTATTAATCCTTTTATTCTTGACGCTGACTTTGAGGAGTGCGGCCTGGTACATTTTCAATTGCGGTTAAAGCTCCTGCTGCACCGGCTAAAATATCTCGTTCCGTTCCTCCTAAATAAAGTCGCCCAAAACTGCCGACAGCTTGCACTTCCAGAATATTAATTGCGGCTGCTTTTTCCGCTTCATTAGCTGCCAGTGCAGCGTAAGCAGCGGGTTCAACTTCTAAAACATAGAGGGTTTGTCCTGCCAGTAGCAGTTGTCCGCGACGGGTACGGTTGATGAGTTGGGTTTGGTAAGCGTCAATGTTGCGGATGATCTGGCTAGAAACCACACGGGGTTTAAGACAGTCTTCTTTTCTGACTCCCAACAAGTCTAAAATCGCTTGTCCTGCGGCTCGTGTTTCTCCTTGAGAACCGGAATGTATTTCCAAAAGTCCATAAAGTCGTTCTACTATCTGCACTCCCGGACGGACAGAAGCGGATTTTAAAGCTACGTCTGTAACTTTATTGATTTCAATACCGGGTGAGATTTCAATCCACAGGGATGTATCCCCTGGTAATGGTAAAAAACCTTGGGCTACTGTTCCCATATATGCTGCGTGTTGCGGTTGCAGGTTGTCTAGAAATACGAAACTGCGTAATTCTATGCCCAAAGTGTTTTTCTCCAGTTATGAGTATGAGTATGTAATATATGAGTTTACCGATAAAGGCTGCATCTGAGAAGAAGGAGATCAAGGAGTCAGAAGGCAGAAGGCAGGAGGCAGGAGGCAGGAGGTAAAAGTCGAGGCAGAGCCTCTTGGTGGCATTCCCAGTCAGAGACTGGGAACGAGATAACGAAATAACTTCTCCCTGCCCTTTGCTCCCTATTCCCTATTCCCTATTCCCTATTCCCTATTCCCTATTCCCTATTCCCTTAAAACGGTGTTACTGTTTGTAAATGCAGATTTGTCCCGGTGTGGGGATGTTTAAATGTGATTTCTCTGGCGTGTAGATGTAATCGAGTAGCGTTAGCATTGCAACCATATAGGCGATCGCCTAATATATTAATTCCCAATCCTGCTACATCCGCAGCATGAACCCGTAATTGATGAGTTCTTCCTGTTAGGGGTTTAAATTCTACACGGGTGTAATTTCCTTTTTTTCCGATAACTCGAAATTCCGTTACACTGGGTTTACCTTTTTCCCAATCTACTTTTTGATAAGGTCGGTTTTCAGGATCTCCCCACAATGGTAAATTAATAATACCTTTTTCTCCTTGTTCTGTGGTCAGTGAACCTGCAATAATCGCTTCATATATTTTATGTATTTGTCGGTTGGCAAATTGCTGATTTATCTGTGCATAAGTGTTTTGATCCCGTGCTAAGATTAAAATCCCAGATGTTTCTTGATCTAAACGATGCACTGACATTAATTCCCAATCATACAAATTTCGTAAACGACTGAGAACACTATCTTGGTTTTCTACATACCGCCCCGGTACTGATAATAATCCCGGTGGTTTATTCACTGCAATTAACCATTCATCTTGATAAATAATTTCTAAGTTTGAAAAATCAGAAGTTGCAATTTTTAAACCAGATAGCAAAAACCCCATCAACGGTTGACATCTTTCAACACAAGCACCATAAAATTTTCCTGGAATCTTATCTTGAATTGTATCCTGAATTGTATCCTGAATTTTATCATATTCTGAAGATTCACCCCACCAAAATTCCGCCATTGCTAGGGGTTTTAAGTGATGAGTTGCTGCATAATGTAACAACTTGGGAGCGCAACATTCACCTGTACCTGTAGGTGTTCCTGTTGGTATTAATTGTTGGATAGATAAAGATTTTCCATAAAAATTAGTTAATTTATAAGCTGCGTGCATTTGGTTTTGTAATTCCCTGGATAGCTCTTTTCTCTGTTGTTTGAGTTCTCTAATTCTGTTATTTGTGGCTGTTATTTTATCATGTAAAGGCTGTAAAACTTCATTTTGACGACGTTTGAGGTATTTTCTTTCAATTCCCTGCTGACGGCTTTCTGCTTCTAGTTCTGCTAAAGCAAGTTCTAACTTTTCTCCTGTGAGGTTTTGTTGATATTGTTGGCGTTTTTCTTGTCGTTGTTTTTTACTATAATTATGTTCTAAACTCATGTTGTCTAACTGTTGTTGAAATTTAGCAGCTAAGGTTTGATATTGTTCTTTTTCGGGAATTTGTTGAAGTTGAATAATTTCCTGTTTAATTTTTTCCAATTCTATTAAAGTTTGCTTTTCTGCTAAAGCTATTTCTGCTCTTCCGGGAATAGGTGAAACCCAACCTGCAACTACACTTAAACCATTTAAAAGACCAGAAAAAGCTTTAATAACTCTTTGTTCACCGTTGGGTAATTCAACTAATAGAATACCATACATTTTCCCTTCATTATTATAAAGTTGATTTTCCCGAATTTGCTGCATTAAACTTTTAGCAATAGCTTCACTTAACGCCGTGCGTGGTAATTTCAGAAGTTCCCCTGTTTGGGGACATTTTCCCTCATAGTAATAGTTAGGTGGTGCAAGTTCAACCTCCATATCTGGGTTAATAAAATCTGATAAATGATGTAAAATTACCATCTGAAAATTACCATCTATTTTATTTACCTAAAAATTTAGCTTTCATTTCTTCCAAGTCTTTATCTATAGCATCGTTATTAGTAGAATTATTGGTAGAATTATTAGTAGTCACAGATGGTTGTGGTGTCACATTCTGCAGTTGCACTTTACCACCTGTAAACTGTGTTTTGATTTCTAATAATTCTTGCTCAATTTTACTAGAAGTTTGAGAAGAAACTGTAGGTTGAGAAGTTGAAGGTTTTTGTTTAACTGGTTGAGTAATTATTGTCGGTGGGATAACTGCGGAAGTTTGAATATTTAAATTGTTATTTATGTTATTTAAATCTTGCAGAACTTCCTCAGTTGTTTGATAACGCCGACCAGGGATAGTTTCTACCATTTTATCAATAATATTACCCAATTCGTTACTAACGGGAGTTGGTAAATTTTGTCGCCATATCCAAGCAGCGTTATGGGTATCGTAACTATCAAAAGGCGATCGCCCTGTTAATAAATTAATACAAGTTACTCCCAAACTATAAATATCACTGGCAAAAATTGCCCTTCCCCGCATTTGTTCTGGTGCAACATATTCAGGACTACCTATACTTGTTCCTGTATGATTTAAAGCTGTACTTGTAAAAGATTTTGCAGCCCCAAAATCAACAATTACTAACTTATTATCATTAATACGACGAATAATATTTTCTGGTTTAATATCGCGGTGAATGACTTGTTTACTATGACAAAATTGTAATACATTTAATAAATCATTCAACAATTGTCGAATTTGATTTTCATTAAAAGTACCTTTGTTTATTAATTCATGAGCTAAATTTTGCCCATCAATAAATTCTTGGACTAAATACTGTCTGTCATCTTGAGTACAATAAGCCAACAGCGCGGGAATTTGGGGATGTGTTCCCAATTCATCTAACTGAATAGCTTCCTGATTAAATAACTCTATTGCTTTTTGTACCGTATTTGTACCCTGTGCTTGGGGAAAAAATTGTTTAATTACACAGGGAGGTTTTGAGGGTTTATCCTCATCCACCGCTAAAAAAGTCCTACCAAAACCACCTTGTCCGATGGGTTTGATAGGGCGGTAACGTTCTTTTAAAAGTAACTTAGTACCGCAAGTTAGGCAAAACTTGACATCATCAGGGTTTTCCGGTTTGGAACAATGGGGGTTAAGACAGTAACTCATAAAGGCGATCGCTCACTTATCTATATTGTGCCTTGTGCTTTGTTAAATGTTAATTGTTAAGATTATTCAATAAAAGCATAGTTTAACAAAAAAAATAAACAAATTGGACTTTGATAATCATGAAAAATCAATTTTCTTGGACTCAACAATGGTATCCTATTAGTCCCAACCAAGTAGCACAAAATTTACTTTGGGTCTGGTCTGATCATAGTTTAACAGCATTTACAGATTGCACATCCAAATAACCAGCTACCATTCCCGACACAGAACTGGATATTAATGTAAGCGACTGGTTTATGTTTGAAGCACCAGTAGGTTATACAGTATCAGTTGAAAGTAGCTTTGATCCTTACCATGCTCAATTTTTACATGAAGGAAATGGCTAAGTGAATTTGCTGGATGTGGGTAAGATTAATACATGATTATATATCTTGCCCTAGTAATTATATTGTGTAAAAATCAGAATTACTTAAAAGTTTAAAGTTTAATTTGCACAAGTTTTTATATTTTTTATATTAAATTGATAAAATCTTTATTTTCTTCAAAATTTTATATGTTAAGCTAACCACCATTACGGTAAATAAATTACCAAAACTTTTTACAGTGATATCTTCAAGATATAAACGTTAATTCATGCCAAGGGTAGATAACTTGAAATAAAAGATAATTGTCCCTGCTGAATTAACAATCAAGCCACATCTAATCCATGTTATTGGTACTCATACAGGGGCATTTTATTAGTTGGTGAGCAGTCCAGATAGCTAATTATCAATAATCATCATAGACCAAATAAATTTAGCATTATATCTGGACTGATTTAGTAGCCGAAATATCAAAACCTAATTCACTTTTTCCAAACTATTGAGGATTAACAGATGGTTCTTACTTTGAGAAAAACAATTCGTGATATTGTCTTCAGTAATCGCCAATTAGCAAAATTGTACTACTCAGTTAGCTTGACTCAACCTGTTTTACCACACTGGGTAGGTAATGACTACTACCGCACAAAATCATCATGGGAATTACAACCCCATCTCTGTCCATGTGATCTTGAATTAATCGAATATTTGCAAAAATATAATATTCAGGATCGGACAGTATTTCATTTTGGTACAGGCGCTCATCACATTTTAGGATTAGAAAATCAGAAGTTAGCAAAACCCAATGAAATTATTGGTATTACCGCTTCTATTCCTGAACATGAAGCTTATGTGCAAATGTGCCGTAAAAATCGCCAACTAGCTAAATTTTACAAGGTACTTTGTACAGATATCTACACTCTCACAGATCGTTCTTTACCAATGTTAGATGTGGTTGCACTCTTTCATATTGGTGAATTTTATATGGCTGAAGAAGCTCCCTTTGTGCATCATAATGATGAATCAATGGTTGATTTATTTCTCAGAAAATTGAATCCTCACGGGAAAATACTGTTCTATACACAGTCTGTAGGTTATGCTAAAGCTGAAGAAATCATCGAATCATTTACAGCCCAAGGTAAAATTTACCTAGTTGAAAAATACAAGAGTCTTTTGGTTTATGCTCAGAAACAGTAAGTTGAATCAAGCAGTGATGTGATATTAATTTAGAATAGGTAATATTTAGATCCCCCCAACCCACTTTTTAAGGGGGGCTAATACCAATTCTCTGTAATAATGTTGATTTAAGCGTTTTTAATAGAAACAATGGTGTGGTTATAAGATACGGTTGGGTTCTTTTTTTCTTAAAACAGTACGATAATTAAGTGTTTATCCTAAAGCTGTATGAAATTCAGTAACTTCAGATTTTTAAGTTTTATGTCAAAAATGATCCTAACAGACAAGGAAGACCCAATTTAAGGATGATTCGCCTTGATCCTGAAAAACATATGATTGATTTAGGTTATAATGTGTCATCAGGTGTACTTTTAGCTGCTGATTTCGGTACTCCTCAATTCAGGAAAAGATTGTTTTTTATTGGTTCTAGAAAACATATTGGTAGTATTGATTTACCATTACCTACTCATAGTCCTGGTTGTCAATTATTGGGATTATTACCTTATGTTACTGTGGGAGAAGCATTTGCTAATTTACCAGATGCAGAATTTAGTCGTTGTAGATGAATACTTTTTATTTCACGCAGAGACGCAGAGAACGCAGAGGAGGAACGCAAAGTTTAATCTTGGGCAAAATCAGTAAATTGTCTGATGTAAGGAGATTTAAAACCTAATACTATAGCACCCGTTGATTATTTTCCCAGCCAAGTGTTAGTAGTAGGTAATGGTTGGCGTTTTGGCCGATTATTAGTTGTCTTTCTAGTTCTCCGTAAGCATAGGGAAGTTGGGAATATTCCGTTAATATTTTTTGAATAATTTGGCGATATTTATCTAAGGTATCCATTGCAGTATTTCCTCTCGTTTTGAATCGAACACAAGTAAACAAAGGCGTTGATTTTCTAATAATATTTTACCAATTGGTTCTTGAAATAGTTGTGATTTTCGTTTCGCGCAAAGAAAAAATGAAAACCGAAACAAAGGTTTTTGTAATGTTACCTATTGACAAATGATAAAGGTTACGTATAATAGTACGTAATATCATATTTAGATTAAATCAGCGTTTCTGGAAAACGCAAGTATCATGTCAATTGCAATTTTTAGCAATGCGTTCTCAGATGAGCTAATTACAGCCACTGAGTTGAATCGTCAACCTGGACGAATTCTAGACAAAGCTTATGAACATCCAATCACAATTACTCGCAATGACCAATCTTTTGCCCTATTGCGTCGTGTAGATATGGCTTATCTTGTGAAAGGGGTAACACAAAGTAAGGCTGTTTTTGAGGTGTTATCGGTTGCGTTTCGGTTATTATTAGGACAAAAAATAGGTTATGAGCATCCCTATGGATGGTTGAGCGTATTTGATGCTGATGAATTGCAAGATTTTATTAAAGAAGTGAGTGAGGCTTTTCGCTTAACTGATACTTCTAATGAGGCTTGGGATTTGATTGATGCTACTATTCATGAATGGCATGAAAGTGCGATCGCAATCACCAGTCCTGACCTAGCAGCAGCTTTTAATGATGAAAATAAAGAGGGTAAATCATGTTAAAATTTATGTTCAAATAATGATAAAAGTTGCAATTAAGCACAATTTAAGTTAAAATAATAACTGGAGTTTAAGTTAATAAGATGACTTACATAACATCAAAAAGAATGGTAAGAAGAGGAAGAATTTTTCCTGAATTGACTATATCACCAGAAGAATTAGCCAGACGAGAAGCAGAAGATGAAATATTTTATCAACGTTGTCGGGCAATTTTTGAGCGTGTCCGTCCTGAATATATTGAAAATCACTATGGTTGGTATATTGCTATAGAACCAGATAGTGGAGAATATTTAATTGATCAGGATAGGATGGAATCTCATAAAAGAATGTTGGAAAAATATCCTCAAGCTAGACATTTCGTTTTTTGTTTGAATGAAACGGGGACAACTGGCACAATATGATAGAGGGTTATTTGGGAGAAAATGGGCAATTATTTTTTGAAATTGAATTAGTTACTAATGATGGCTTAAATCTTCCTATAGATGCCCTATTTGATACGGGTTTTGCAGGTTTTATGGCTATTAATACACAAGATTTAGATGGATTAGAATGGGTGTATAGTGGGGAGGAAATATTACGGACTGCGAAAGGTGAATCAAAATTTCAGATTTATTTAGGTCAAGTGATATTAGACGGAAAGCAGTATCAAATTCCTGTGAATGTTGGTAAAGGAATTAATGAAGTTTTATTGGGTTCTGAGTGGTTAAAGTTGTTGCGTTTGGTGGTGGATTTTCCAGAAGGTATTTTGACTTTGGGATGATTTTTTATCTCACGCAGAGACGCAAGTTCTATTACTTTGGTTAAATAATTTTCTGTGTGTTTTGTTTTGTTAATACTGTTTTGACTAATTCAGGATAATTTATTGTTTCTATAAAATAATCTCCTGTTTGATGGGTGGAAATACTAGCATTTTTAATTGATGTCAGGTATAATAGTTTCAATCTTTTATTTTCGTAGCGACTGTCTTGATTGTCAAGCGATCGTAAAGGAAAAATTTAAAGTCTAGGAAAAAAGTCAGAAAATAGAGGATAAAAACAAAGCAAAACAAAACAGGTAAATTATAGATGGCTATAAATTACC
>NZ_BJCE01000014.1:0-45401 GCF_005402885.1 Sphaerospermopsis reniformis | reverse complement strand
ACCTTTTCGCTTTTTTTGATTGTTCCTACAGGTGTTAATAATTCCTCTAGGTATTCTTTAGCAAATTGATCGTGAGTTTGTCGAGTCATTTGATGATATTGAAAATCACATTTTTCCAAAAATCACAGTAAACATGAAAAATATTAGTTTCGTAATTTCAACTACTTATTAAAATTCTTATTAAACAACTGTTTAGCCTGTTCATAAACCTGAATATCAATAACAACTATCCCATTCTCCTGAGCATAATTTTCAATCTTCTTCCGTGCAAAAGGACGCACAAAAAAAGGAATTTCTTTAATTTTCGCTTCCGCTTCCGCAGTCCATTTTATTTGTTCACTCATAGATTTTTAGGTTGTGAATGATGTGACAGATTTCGATTTATGCACAGTTACAAAAATACAGCATTTTTAATGTATTTCTTCAATCTTCTTTTTCTCTTCTTTCTTCCTTTGCGCCTTTGCGTCTACCCTGCGGGATCTCCTCACGGAGATTGCGTGAGATATAAAAATATAGTTCACGAAAATCACTATAATATCGTTACCAGGTTTAACCCAGTAACGATATTTAACCAGAACTATTTTAGCATTGTTGCGCTACAGGTTCTTTAGCCAAAAATTCCTCTAACTCAGTTAAAGCCTCATCTTCAATCTTAGTCTGCATCGGACAGAACTTAGGACCACACATAGAACAAAACTCAGCCTTTTTATAAACATCATCAGGCAAAGTTTCATCATGATATTCCCTAGCTCGCTCAGGATCTAAAGCTAATTCAAATTGACGATTCCAATCAAAATTATACCGCGCTCTAGACAATTCATCATCCCGATCTCTAGCACCAGGGCGATGTCTAGCAATATCCGCAGCATGAGCAGCTATTTTATAAGCAATTAAGCCATTACGCACGTCTTCAGCGTTAGGTAAACCTAAGTGTTCTTTAGGTGTCACATAACATAACATTGCTGTACCATACCATCCCGCCATGGCTGCACCAATGGCTGAAGTAATATGATCATAACCAGGAGCAATGTCTGTAACTAAAGGACCTAGAACATAGAAAGGAGCTTCTGAACATTCCTCCATTTGCTTGCGGACATTAAACTCAATTTGATCCATAGGCACGTGACCAGGACCTTCCACCATTACCTGTACATCATGTTCCCATGCTCTGCGGGTAAGTTGACCTAAAGTTTTCAGTTCCGCTAACTGCGCTGCATCTGTCGCATCATGGGTACATCCAGGACGCAGGGAGTCGCCTAAACTGAAAGTAACATCATATTTCTTGAAAATCTCAATGATGTCATTGAAATGGGTGTACAGGGGGTTTTGTTTGCGGTGCAGCAACATCCACTTAGCCAAAATACCGCCACCACGGGAAACAATACCTGTAAGACGAGTTTTCACTAAAGGTAAATGTTCTATCAACAAACCCGCGTGAATAGTTTGATAGTCTACCCCTTGTTGAGCGTGCTTTTCGATGATGTGAAGAAAGTCGTCAGCGGTGAAGTTTTCCATTCTGCCGTGGACGCTTTCTAAAGCTTGGTAAACTGGTACAGTACCGATAGGAACAGGTGAAGCTTTGATAATAGCAGTACGAATTTCATCTAAATTACCACCACCTGTGGACAAGTCCATCACGGTATCAGCACCGTATTTAATAGATAATCTTAATTTTTCCAGTTCTTCTTGAACATCGGAAGAATTAGGAGATGCACCAATATTGGCATTGACTTTACATTTAGAAGCGATACCTATAGCCATCGGTTCTAGGTTAGTGTGATTAATATTCGCAGGGATCACCATTCTTCCCCGTGCTACTTCTTCGCGGATCAGTTCAGGAGGAAGGTTTTCCACCTTAGCGACGTGGTACATTTCCTCAGTAATTACACCTTGGCGAGCGTAGTGCATTTGTGTAACATTACCCTGTCCACGTCGCTTGGCTACCCATTCAGTTCGCATACAATAATCCTCAATATACAGCTTCCCTACGCTGGTATTACCCAGTCTCAGGTGTTAAGGGTTTGATCTCAGCTTGGCTTTCACAAGCACCCCTAGCATCAATGGAATTTTAGCATTTTAATGATCAGCAAGGGGAGGGGGTTAATATTTTTTGGTATTTTGGTATTTTGGTGTGTGAAAGTGCAATATTCCTCAATTTGGATGAAAATAGGTATAAATTTCCTGTGCTAATCTCGATCCAATTCCGGGAACTTCTGTTAATTGCTGTGGTGTAGCTTGACGGATATAATCAACGGAGCGAAAATGAGCTAGTAGTAACTTTTGTCGATGGTGTCCTAAACCGGGAATTTCATCTAATCGCGACCTTTTCAATTTATCACTTCTTTGTTGTCGATGAAAACTCACAGCAAACCGATGTGCTTCATCTCGCAACCTTCGCAATAACTGTACTCCTGGTTGTTCTGCATCTGTTTCTAAAGGTAAAGACTCACCGGGTAAAAAGATTTCTTCCCGTTTTTTTGCTAAACTCACAACTCGCAAGTCTGCTAATAAATTCATTTCTTCTAAAATAGATACTACCGCAGATAATTGACCTTTACCACCATCAATCATAATTAAATCTGGCCAGTCAGAATTTCCTAATCTTGGTAATTTTGGATCTTCAATATATTTCCTAAATCTTCTGTGAATCACTTCTGCTAAACTGGCAAAATCATCAGAATGTCCAATACTCACATTGGGATTTTTAATTTTATAATGACGGTAATATTGTTTTGCTGGTAAACCATCAATAAATACCACTTGAGAAGCTACTGCATTACTTCCTTGAATGTGAGAAATATCATAACCTTCAATGCGGTGAGGTAAGTCTGGTAAATCAAGAATTGCTGCTAAATCTTCTAAGGATTTTTGATTACTATTACCCAATTTTTGCATTCTTTGTAATTCAAATTGGGCGTTTTTTTCTACCATTTCTATTAATTCTGCTTTTGTTTGTCGCAAAGGTGCAATAATATTTACTTTTCTGCCTTTTCTTTGTGTTAAAATTTCTGCTAAAATTTCCCCATCGGGTAATTCATGTTGTACTAAAATTTCACTAGGAATTTCTACACTATCTGCTGTTTGATAATGTTCTTCTAATACTCTTTGTAAAATTGCTCCTGGTTCAGCTTGGGAGTTAGCAATAAACGCTAATCTTCCGACTAATTGACCTGCACGAATTTGAAATAATTGAATGTATGCGTGTTGATTATCTGCGGCTAAAGCAATAGCATCTCTTGATACTGTATCATCAGGTAAGGATACTTTTTGCTGTGCAGTTAAGGATTTTAAACCAATAATTTGATCTCTGATTTTAGCTGCGGTTTCAAAATTCAATTCTTCCGCTGCTGCTTCCATTTGTGTTGTTAAAATATCTATTAATTCCTGAGTTCTTCCTTGAAATACCATTGCTATTTTTTGGATAATTGTCCGGTATTCTTCAGGAGAAATTAACTGTTGACAAACTCCAGGACAACGACCAATATCATAATTTAAACAAGGACGATCTTTAAATAAAGGTTGGGGTCTTTGTTTTTGGGGAAAAATGCGTTTACACAGGTGCAGAATTTCCCGTAATAAACCTGAGTCTGTGTATGGTCCGTAGTATTTATCTTTTTTATCTTTGGGTTTTCCCAGTTGACGTTTACGAGTAATAAAAATGCGTGGATATTCCTCAGACCAGGTAATGCAGAGATAAGGATATTTTTTATCGTCTTTTAATAAAACATTAAAATATGGTTGATGCTGTTTGATTAAATTTGCTTCTAATGCTAAAGCTTCCGCTTCCGTATCAGTGACGATAAATTCAATTTCTGTCACTAATTTAACCATCGTGTTGATGCGTTGGGTTTTATTAGTGTAGTCACGGAAATAGGAACGAACACGCGATCGCAATTTGCGAGATTTACCTATATAAATAATGCGATCGCTTTCATCCCGCATTAAATAAACCCCTGGTGCTGGGGGAATTTCTGCTAAACGGGTTTCTAGTTTCTCTGGGTTTTTAACTAATGGTAGAGTTTGAGATGATACTGTCACGGCTAATGTTAGGTAATTTTACAAATAAATACCTTTCTTTATTTTAAGAAATATTTTTAATGTAACAGCACGCCAGGGAATAAATTCCCTGTCTTATAGCTAAAGTCGGTTAAAACCGACTATTTTGCAAAGATTATGGTTTCTCAAACGCTAGAATTAATAAATTCAGCAATTCTATCTACCGCAGTTTCTAATATCTGTGGTTCTTGCACCAACGCAAAACGCACATATCCTTCCCCCGCTGGACCAAAACCAGCACCCGGAGAAGCAGCTACACCAGTTTGTTTAACTAACTCTGTACAAAATTTGATAGAATTATTACTCCAAGGCTCTGGTAATTTTGCCCAAATATACATAGTTGCTTCTGGTGTGGTAACGTTCCAACCAATGCGGTGCAAGGCATTGATGAAAGCATCACGACGTTGGCGGAAAATAGCAACTGATTTTTTTACACCGTCTTGATTGCCTGTAAGTGCAGCGATCGCCCCATGCAAAATTCCCAAATATTGATTAAAATCAACGGTGGCTTTGACTTGTTTTAAAGCTTGAATTAATTGAGCGTTACCAATTGCATAACCTATACGGAAACCACCCATATTATAAGATTTAGACAAGGTGAAAAATTCAATAGAAACGCTTTTTTCAGGGTCAGCTTGTAAAATTGAGGGAACTGAGGATTTTAGATTTTGGATTTTGGATTTTGGATTGAAAGTTTCGTCCTGGGTAAATACTAAATCTACGTAGGGGAAATCATGGACTAAAACAATGTTATGCTTTTGACAAAAAGCTACAGCTTCTTGAAAGAAAGATAAAGGAGCGATCGCACTGGTAGGATTATGGGGATAGCTTAACACCATCAGCCGTGACTGAGCTAAAACTGAAGCGGGAATATCAGTCAACACTGGTAAAAAATTATTTTCTGCCTTTAAGGGCATTGGGTAAATTTGCCCACTTGCTAAATAAACTCCTCCTGCATGGGAAGGATAACCAGGGTCTAATAACAAGGCAAAATCACCAGGATTGAGAATTGCTAAAGGTAAATGTGCAGTTCCTTCCTGAGAACCAATCAAAGGTAAAACTTCTGTTTCTGGGTCAACTTTAATACCGAATTTTTGCTCATACCATTGAGCAGCAGCTTGACGAAATCCTTGAGTTCCTCGAAACAGCAAATAACCGTGAGTGTTAGGATCATCAAGAGATTTGGCGATCGCATCAATAATATGATTATCTACTGGTAAATCAGAAGACCCCAGAGACAAATCAATTAATTCTTTTCCAGCAGACACAGCTAGAGCCTTAGCCCTGTCCATGTCCGCAAATACATTAGCTTGTAAGGGTTGTAAACGCTGTGCAAATTGCATTTTAGTCATTAGTCATGGGTCATTAGTAATTAGTCATTGGGCAAAATCAAGTCAAAAGTCAAAAGTCAAAAAATAGGGAACAGGAAAGAGGAAAGGGAGCAAGGAGGAAAATACCTCTCTTCTGCCTCCAGTCCCCAGTCCCCAGTCCCCAGTCCCCAGTCCCCAGTACCTGACCATTGACTAATTACTATTTAAATGCTGATCCAAAAGACTGAGTAATTGATCTTTGCTGATAACTCCCTCAGTCGATTCTAGCAGTTGCTTTTCTTTAATTAACCTGAGTGCAGGGACACCTTCCACCTGATACTGTTTCACAGTTAGGGGGTTAGGGTCAATTTCCATCTTGACAATTTTTAGGCGATCGCTGTATTTATTAGCAGCTAAACTAATCATTGGCGACATCAATTGACAAGGACCACACCAGGAAGCCCAAAAGTAAACTAATACAGGCTGCTCGGCTTTTAAAACCTCAGTTTCAAACTCAGCGTCAGTGATAGTTATTACACCCTTACTCATTAAAGTCTCCATTAGGTGGCATCTTCCAAGTTGACACACACATTACTGTATCGTAAAAAGGAGTCAGGAGTCAGGAGTCAGGAGTCAGGAGTCAGGAGTCAGGAGTCAGGAGTCAGGAGTCAGGAGTTATTTATTTTGGATTTTGGATTTTGGATTTTGGATTGTTTTTGTTAACTCCAATCTAAAATCTAAAATCTAAAATCTAAAATTTTCTTTCCCAGTCACCAGTCACCAGTCCCCAACGAAACAAAATCCCACAACCTTGAGGTGTGGGATATTCTCAAATGTGTTTTCTGCAAAACTTACAACTGATCTAATTGTCTTTTTAAAGCTTCCAATTCAGCATCCACTGGCTCCGCAGGTTTAGCTGTGGTAGTTGGTTGTTGTGTATTGGTGGGTTGTTGTTGTGGGGGTAGTTGCGGTTGAGGTGCTGCTGGTGGTAGCATACTTGCTTTCAAAGCTGCCAATTCATCATCAACATCACTACTACCTTCTAACTGGGCAAATTGGCTTTCTAAAGTTCCACCTACTAATTCTGCTGTAGACTGAGCGCGAGCTTCTTGCATCAAAACCTTTTCTTCCATGCGCTCAAAAGCAGCCATAGCACTGCTTGTACTCATCCCACTAACCATTGAACCTAGTTGTTCCTGAGCTTTAGCAGCAGTAATTCGCGCTTTGAGCATTTCTTTCTTGGTTTTAGCTTCAGAAATTTTGCTCTCTAGCTGGATCAAATTCTTTTTCAGAGTTTCCACCTGTACAGTCTGCTGATCTAAACTGACTTTTAATACTGTAGCAGTATCATTAAAAGTTTTCTTGCGCTCTAATGCTTGACGGGCTAAGTTTTCATCACCTTTTTGCAGAGCTAGTTGGGCGTTACGTTGCCACTTATTAACTTCATTTACAGCCTCATTGTATTGTTTATCTGTGCGTTTTTGGGCAGCAATGGCTTGTGCAATACCTTGACGTAACTGTACCAAGTCTTCCTGCATTTCCAACAGGGCTTGTTCCAGCATTTTTTCTGGATCTTCTGCTTTATTGATTAAATCGTTAACATTCGCACTAACTACTCTTTTAAGCCGATCAAATAATCCCATAACTTTGTTTTTCCTTGTTTTTATGCTTGAGGTTTACGCAATTTGTTAGACAGTGAAGTTTTTTACTGTTTAATAGTTACCTATTTCAATTTAATCTTTTCAGTCTGGATTGGTTTCCTCTCTCCATTCTGAATCATCACCCTATAATTCAGCTACATTAACTCATCACATTTAACACTTTGGAGTTTTCACCTTGGAGTTTTGGCTACTTGCTGCACTGAAAGGCTATATCTCTGTCGGCTGGTTATTTACCTCCTTTAACATTTGGGTTTTCATTGCTGCCAGTTCAACATCGACATTGTTATTAATAGAATTCAAATTAGCAAACCTTGTTTCCAGATTATCACTACCCAGTTGACCAATTGCTTCTGCTTGTGATTCTATCTGCAACACCTTATCTTCCATGCGTTCTAATGCACTCAGACTAGATGTAGTAGAAAATTCACTCAGCATTTCCTGAAGTTTATAGGAAGCTTGAGCAGAACGAGCGCGAGCAATGTACATATCTTTTTTAGTTTTTACTTCTGCGGTTTTCAACTCCAAACTACGCATATCCTGTTTTAACTTGTCTACTACTTGTTTTTGCTGTTCTATTTGCTCAAACAAAGCTGTAGCCGTTTGTTGGTAAGTTTGGCGTTTGGTGAGAGCTTCCCGTGCTAAAACTTCATTACCTTGTTGGAGAGCTAGTTGAGCGCGACGATACCATTCTTGAGATTGAGATTCTGCTGCAAGTGCTTGACGTTCAGTGCGTTTTTGGGTAGCGATCGCACCAGCAACTCCCTGTCTCAATTGTACCAAATTTGACTGCATTTCCAGAAAGGTTTGCTCCAAAACTTTTTCTGGATCTTCAGCACCATTCACCAAGCTGTTAACATTAGCACGAATCACCCGCAAAATGCGCTTCATCACTTCCATACTTAAATATGCTCCATTCAGGTTTTAGCAACCAGCAAGTTTAGGCTTCTTTCCATGATCAATTCTGAATTATCAATTATCAATTATCAATTATCAATTATCAATTACCTATCATGGTTTTCGTACACGGGCTTTAATGCCTTTTGCCTGTAGTTGCTGTAAACGTTGTTTTGCTTCCTCTTCAGTCTTCAACACACCAAGATAAATATACTTTTGTCCATCTGATAAATAAGCATCAGGAACAACTTGCCGCGCACTTGCTAAAGCATTATTGCCTTGATTATCAGCCACAATATAATAGTACCCATCCGCTGATGGTTTTATTTCTGTATTCAGTCCTGGTAAAGTTTCCTTGGGCTTGGGTATAGCGGAAACATTGGGGACTGAAGTTAGTGGAACTACTGGACTTATTTGTGTTTCGATGACTATGGGTTGGGGAGTAGCTGTCGGGGTTGGTTTAACTTTCGGTGTTAAACCTATTACATCATTAGGATCTCTCACCTGTGGAAACTCACGAGCCGCCAAGTTAGGATATTTGGGGATAGGTGTGATTTCTGGTTGGGCTATAGGTGAGGGATTACTTTCCGAAACATAAGTATTTTCACTATTTTTTGAGGAGATCCGGTTAAAAAGTTGGCTCAAATGCAACTGTGGTAAAGTTCGGGGATTAAATACTACATAGCCTAAAGTTAAACTAGCTAACAGCAGCAGCATAGAACCAATACCCAACGGTGACAGTAAACTGTCGTTAGAATTAGTTGATTTGTTGGTTGGTGGTTGTTCTTCTTGGAGACTTCGCAGCAGTGCTTCACTGGATTCTAAATAATCATCTGGGTGTTTGGGAGTATGATTTGCCGCTACAGGAGTTTCACCTTCAGCCTTGGGCTTTGTCGGTACTATACTACTGATAGGCTTTGACTCAGGTGGCGGTGGTGGGGTTTGTATTTTGGTAGACTGTTCGGCAGAAGACAGTGGTAAATGATTGATTTGTTCCTGTTTTTCCACATCTGAGACAGAATTTTCTAGAAAAATTGAGTTATTCTTAAATTCTGACGTTGATGGCTGAGTTGTTACCAATGTCTCAGTTATGGTATTTAACTCTTGGGATGGCTGAGGAATATAATTTTCTACACTAACTTTTTTCGTTTGCCTCACTCCATTGCGTGCGCGTCGGTATCTAGTTAACTCTTGATCCAACTGCACTTCTAAACTTCCTAGTGCTGCTGCTAGTGCTGGTTGTAAGCCAGAGGTTTTAGCGGATGAAGTAACAGAATCAATTGTGGGATTTTGACTCATTGCCAGGATGCCTTCAATATGATAGTGCTGTATGAATTTTATCAGTAAAAAATTCAAGTGACTCCTGTACGGGCGAAGTAGGGGCGAAGCATTAGGAAAATAGCGTGTTGATAAAATTGATAATTTGTTGCCCGAATGCTTCGCCCTGACAGGAAAATAGCGTGTTGATAAAATTGATAATTTTGTTGCCCGAATGCTTCGCCCCTACGACTCCTGACTGCTTAATCTCCTAGCCCATGACTTACGTCACGCTGCGGGAACACAGATAACTTTTTCAGCAAACCCAAATCTAGATGTCGTTGAAATCTGTTAATGATATTTTAGGCATTCTCCAAGTGGAAGCCCAATGGCAGGAACAACCTTTTTCACGCTTGCTCAAGTGTTGGCAAGAAGTTGTTGGGGTTAAGGTTGCTGCACAAACACGCCCTTTGTCGATTCAGCGTGATGTTTTGTGGGTAGCAACTTCTAGTGCAGCTTGGGCGCAAAATTTGACTTTTCAACGCAAAAATCTACTTTTAAAGTTAAATAAAAAGTTGAATCACGAGATATCTACACCTTTGATAGATATTCGGTTTTCTACTGCCCAATGGAAACAAACACCATTACCAGACAACCCACAACAAACTTTATCACCCCAAGCACACCCCAGTTATTTGGGTGATGTAGGTGTGGGTATTTCCAAACCTGAACTTAAAGCTAGTGCTAAAAATGCTCAGACAGCTTTTGAACAATGGGCTAGAAATAGACAAGAGCGATCGCATAACTTAAACTTACCTCTTTGCCCCCAATGTCAATGCCCATCCCCACCAGGTGAAGTCCAACGCTGGGGTGTTTGTTCTCCTTGTGCCGCTAAATTTGTCATTGATCAAGCAGGAAACAAAGAATAGCCAAAATGCAACATCTAAAAGGCTCATGTCATCCAAATCTCACTCTTTACCTTTGATCCCCAATGCGTTATAAGCAAAAACAAGTATGTGGACACTTCACTAATCATATACAAATATGACAAAAATATAAAAACATAATAAAAATTTTTTTTTCAAAAAAATACCTAAAACCCTTATTAGATAATTACTTCTTGGCTTTTATACCCATTTTGTCAGGGAACGAAAATATTAAGTGTGATAATTACCCTTCGTTCCCACTCAAGACTCAAGATTATGAAGCCAATTAACCCTTTAACATCAGCCTGTAGGTATTGTCGTCATTACCAACCAGAAGGCCGTCGTGGTGGTATGTGTCAGCAATTAAGCGCACCTGTTCAAGCTGGTTGGAAAGCTTGCTCTTTAGCGATCCCCGCCTTTGCTCCTACATGGGAATCTTTAGAAGATAATTGGAGCTTACCATTATCTAAACCTATTGTACCTATCCTACCCGTTGCAGCTAATATCAATTCCGATTTAGAAAATCTAGAATTTACAACTGTTGCTGAAACATCTGTTTCCTCATTACCAGAGATAAAAACTAAAGTTATAGTTGTTTAAGACTTGGTTACTACTTTTGGTGACTACTCTAATTATATTTTTCCCAATCAGACTGCTAAATATAACATTGGCATTGCATTTAGTTAGCTAATTTTTTGGTGCTGCAATTTTGTTTTTAATCAAGCCTTATTAGCATCGCACCTTGTGATCAGGTGCGGTTGTGAGGATGGTTAAGGCAACCAAGGAAAGTCCCGAAAATTGGGAGTCCGTTTTTCTAAGAAAGCTTGTTTGCCTTCTGAACCTTCTTCGGTCATGTAATAAAGTAAAGTTGCATTACCAGCCAGTTCTTGTAACCCTGCTTGGCCATCACAGTCAGCGTTAAATGCTGCTTTTAAACAACGTATGGCAATGGGACTTTTTTCTAATATTTCCTGCGCCCATTTTATCCCTTCAGCTTCGAGTTCTGCTACAGGAACTACTGTATTAACTAATCCCATTTCTAAAGCTTGTTCGGCATTATATTGACGACAGAGAAACCAAATTTCTCGCGCTTTTTTCTGTCCAACTATTCGTGCTAAATAACTCGCCCCAAAACCACCATCAAAACTTCCTACTTTTGGTCCTGTTTGTCCAAAAATGGCGTTATCCGCAGCTATGGTTAAATCACAAATTAAATGTAAAACATGACCACCACCAATAGCATAACCAGCGACTAAAGCAATCACTACTTTAGGCATAGAACGGATCAAACGTTGTAAATCTAGCACATTTAAGCGCGGAATCCCTTCATCATCAACATAACCAGCTTGTCCGCGTACACTTTGATCACCACCGGAACAGAAAGCATATTTTCCATCTGTGTGAGGTCCCGCACCCGTAAATAGAACTACACCAATACTAGTATCTTCACGAGCATCACAAAAAGCCTCATAAAGTTCAAAGACAGTTTTTGGGCGGAAAGCATTGCGTTTGTGGGGACGGTTGATGGTGATTTTAGCGATACCATCGGTTTTTTGATACAGAATATCTTCGTAGGTTTTAACAGTTTTCCAGTCAGTTGACATAGGGATGAGTTAACTATGGTGCTTGAGAATTTTATCAGGTATTGGTGATTGGGGACTGGTGACTGGGGTGGGGACTGGTGACTGGTGATTGGGAAAAATAACTAATAACTAATAACTAATAACTAAACAGACATGA
Organism: Sphaerospermopsis reniformis; assembly: GCF_005402885.1. Classification (NCBI taxonomy): domain Bacteria; kingdom Bacillati; phylum Cyanobacteriota; class Cyanophyceae; order Nostocales; family Aphanizomenonaceae; genus Sphaerospermopsis; species Sphaerospermopsis reniformis. Next base: position 33,557 of record NZ_BJCE01000014.1, on the reverse strand, counting down.
TATTATTTGATTATTATTGTATTCTGAAGTTGGAAAAATCCAATAGGATGATTTTATGTCTTACAGTGATTTTACTTTAGAAGCTGTTAAGAAAAACCTGAATCTCAAAATTTCTACGAGAGATAATATTTTTGCTGAATTTGCACCATTACAAATCAGTGATTATTTACAGGAAGCTTTAGCTTATAATGTTCCTTTTGCTTTGGCTAGTAATACAGAAAAATCTCGTTCTGAGATGATTATTACACCTATTTTATTGGAGTTAACTAAAAAGAAAAATCAGGAAATTAGTTTGTTTTCTGGTGTAGAATTTAATGTTGATTCTAGTCAGGGTTAAACTGGTAATTGTGATTTTATTATTAGTCGTTCTCCTGAATTTTTATTGATTAATGCCCCGGTAATTTTAGTTGTTGAAGCCAAAAATGAAAATATTAAAGGCGGTTTAGGTCAATGTATAGCAGAAATGTATGCTGCTAAATTATTTAATGAAAGAGAAGAAAATGAAATTACAGAAATTTATGGTGTAGTGACCACTGGGGAAATTTGAAAGTTTTTAAAGTTATCAGGTGAACGGGTACAAATTGATTTGGCTGAGTATTTTTTAAATGATGTTGGTAAAATTATGGGTATTTTAACGAGTGCTGTCAAGTAATTAGGTGACAGGTGACAGGTGACAGAAAAGTGTTTTATCCAATTACCAATTACCAATTACCAATTACCAATCACCCATTACCAAACATTAAAATATACTGATTAAATTAGCTTTATGACTTTTTTTACTGTAAGAATCAGCTAAGTCAGAGTAGAATTAATCTGGCCAATTTTCTCTGGTTAAATCTCTACAAACAGGAGGTTAAATTTTGGCTAAGTTGAAAGTCGCTATTAACGGTTTTGGGCGGATCGGTCGTTTGGTACTCCGTGCGGGTATTAATAATCCTAACATTGAATTTGTGGGGATTAATGACTTAGTACCACCGGATAATTTGGCTTATCTTTTAAAGTACGACTCCACACACGGTAAGTTAAAAGGTAAGGTGGAAGCTAGGGAAGATGGCATGGTAATTGATGGGCATTTTATCCCCTGTGTTTCTGTCAGAAATCCCGCAGAATTACCTTGGGGTAAATTAGGTGTAGATTATGTTGTGGAATCTACAGGACTTTTCACTGATTATGCTGGGGCGGAAAATCACTTAAAAGCTGGTGCAAAAAAAGTTGTGATTTCTGCACCTACAAAAGATCCTGAAAAAGTGAAAACAATGGTGATGGGTGTAAACCATCAATCCTATGATCCTGCAAAGGATTTAATTGTTTCCAATGCTAGTTGTACTACAAATTGTTTAGCGCCAATTGCTAAAGTTATTAATGATAACTTTGGTTTGGCTGAAGGTTTGATGACTACAGTTCATGCGATGACTGCTACTCAACCTACAGTAGACGGACCAAGTAAAAAAGACTGGCGCGGTGGTAGAGGTGCGGCTCAAAATATTATTCCTTCTTCCACTGGTGCGGCTAAAGCTGTGGCTTTGGTTTTACCAGAGTTGAAAGGTAAGTTAACAGGGATGGCTTTTAGAGTTCCTACCCCTGATGTTTCGGTAGTTGACTTAACTTTCAAAACTGTCAAATCTACAAGTTACAAAGAAATTTGTGCAGCAATGAAAAAAGCTGCTGAGGGTGAGTTAGCAGGTATTTTGGGTTATACCGATGAAGAAGTAGTTTCTACAGATTTTCAAGGTGATGCCCACTCTAGCATTTTTGATGCAGGTGCAGGAATTGAATTAAATTCTAACTTCTTTAAAGTTGTCTCTTGGTATGACAACGAATGGGGTTACTCTAACCGTGTTGTTGATTTGATGTTGTCAATGGCAAATAGGTGATTGGGGACTGGTGACTGGTGATTGGGGATTGGGCTATTTTGGATTTTGGATTGTTTTTGTTATCTCCAATCTAAAATCTAAAATCTAAAATCTAAAATTTCTCTGCCTCCCTACCTCCCCATCTCTTCCCAGTCACCAGTCACTAATCACCAATCCCCAGTCCCCAGTATGGGCTTAACGAGGTTGCACTACCTAGACCGTTACCCCCTACTTTTTATGATGCGTCGAACCAAGATTATCTGTACTGTTGGTCCTGCTACTGCTGCACCGGAAAAGCTGCAAGCTTTGGTGGAAGCGGGAATGAATATGGCTCGGTTGAATTTCTCGCATGGTGCTTATGAAGCTCACGCTCAAACTTTTCACCATTTACGACGCATTAGTGATGAGTTAAAAAGACCCATTGCGATTATGCAGGATTTGTGTGGTCCGAAAATTCGCTTGGGGAAGTTACCACCGGAAGGTTTGATGCTGGAAGCTGGGAGTGAGGTGACTTTTCTGTTACAGGAAAAGGGGGAAAATATTGATGAACTTCCCCTACCTCTACCTACTTTATTTGCAATGATCCGACCTGGTGAACCAGTTATGATTAATGATGGTCGGGTGAAGTTAACTGTAACCAGTCGTGATGCTGATAAAATTCGCGCTCATGTGGATATTGGAGGGTTGATTTCTTCTCATAAGGGTGTAAATTTACCTGCGACTCCTTTACCTGTGAGTTCCATTACAGAAAAGGATTTGCAGGATTTACGGTTTGGGATTCAATTGGGTGTAGACTGGGTAGCGGTTTCTTTTGTGCGATCGCCCGCAGACCTAGAACCGGCAAAACGCATGATTGAAGCTGCTGGTTCTAAAATCCGTCTGATTGCCAAAATTGAACGCCCGGAAGCTGTCGCCCAGTTAAATGACATCCTAGAAGTTGCTGATGCGATTATGATTGCCCGTGGTGATTTGGGAGTAGAAATGCCCATTCACCAAGTGCCACTAATTCAAAAAGATATCACTCGTCTCTGTAATTTCATTGGTAAGCCTGTGATTACAGCTACGCAGATGTTAGAGTCGATGATTAGCGCCCCTGACCCCACTCGCGCCGAAGCCACGGATGTGGCTAATTCCATTTTGGATGGTACAGATGCGGTGATGTTGTCGGGAGAAACTGCCGTGGGTGAATATCCCATTGCGGCGGTACAAACAATGCACAATATCGCTTTGCAAACGGAAAAAGCATTGCAAGCGGGTGCTAAACATACCTGGAATCATGAAGCCGGTCGTCTGAGTGTTACAGAATCAGTTGCCCAAGCGGTTTGTCGCATTGCTTATGAAACAGGTGCTAAGGCGATTCTTTGTAATACAACTTCTGGAAATACGGCTAGATTGATTTCTAAATATCGTCCTCTGACACCAATTATTACCCTGACTTCTGAACCCATTGCCTATCGTCAGTTGGCTTTATCTTGGGGTGTAGAACCTTTGTTAATCAACCCTGTTCACCATGCAGAGGAGATGTTTACCAATGTGGTTAACACAGTGGTAGAAAAGGGTTTTGTGAAAAAAGGTGACAAAGTTGTAATTACCTCTGGAGTACCAATTGGTATGTCAGGAACAACCAGTTTAATCAAAGTGCATTCTATTGGACAGCCTATTACAGCTTGAGACGTTTAAAATAGGGCTGAGGCTGGAACTTTTCTCTTCCTGCTCAAAAATTCTCAACTTCATTCCTTCTCTTCCTTTGTGTACTTTGCGTACTTTGCGGTTAATAAATCAAAAAAAGTTGGCAACTGCACACCTGAGAGGAATGATTTAGTCAAGTAAGGTTAGGCAATTATTAAGAAAAGTTGCCAAAATCAGAATCGTATGCAAGATCAAAGAGTTTAAATAATTGGGGATTGGTAAATCCTACACCAAAAAAATTTACGGAGTATGTTATGGCTAAAAATTTACTGGAACAGTTGCGGGAAGTAACCGTTGTTGTGGCGGATACTGGAGATATCCAAGCAATTGAAAAGTTTAAACCCCAGGACGCTACTACCAATCCTTCTTTGATTACTGCGGCGGCACAAATGCCGGAATATCAAGATATTGTTGACCAAACTTTAATTAAAGCGAAAAAAGATGCTGGTACTAAGGCTACCCAAACCGAGGTAGTTTCTTTAGCTTTTGACCGTTTGGCGGTTTCTTTTGGTTTGAAAATTCTGCAAATCATCCCCGGTCGTGTTTCTACTGAAGTAGATGCACGGTTATCCTATGATACTGATGCTACAGTGGCTAAAGCTAGAGATTTGATTGCTCAATATAAAGCTGCGGGTATTTCTAAGGAACGGGTTTTAATTAAAATTGCTGCGACTTGGGAAGGTATCAAGGCTGCGGAAATTTTGGAAAAAGAAGGTATTCACTGTAACTTAACTTTGTTGTTTGGTGTTCACCAAGCGATCGCCTGTGCTGAAGCTGGTGTCACTCTGATTTCTCCTTTTGTGGGTCGTATTCTTGACTGGTACAAGAAAGATACCGGACGGGATAGCTATCCTTCCGCAGAAGACCCTGGTGTATTGTCTGTAACCAAGATTTATAACTACTACAAAAAGTTTGGTTATAAGACTGAAGTTATGGGTGCTAGTTTCCGTAACATTGGCGAAATTACAGAGTTAGCTGGTTGTGATTTGTTGACTATTTCTCCTGGTTTATTATCAGAATTGCAAAATACTGTGGGTGAACTACCCCGCAAACTTGATCCTGCTAAGGTTGCAGGTTTGTCTATTGAAAAAATCTCTGTTGATAAAGCCACTTTTGATAAGATGCACGCTGGCGATCGGATGGCATCTGATAAACTTTCTGAAGGTATTGACGGTTTTACCAAGGCTTTAATTACTTTAGAGCAATTATTAGCTGAAAGATTGGAACGTCTGGAAAAAGAAATGGTAGCTGCTGGTTAAGGATAATTATTAGATGATTTAGGTGATTTAGATCCCCTGTTTCTTGAAGAAACCGGGGATCTGTTTTTTTGTTGGCATGGGGGAAATAACCTTTGGTAATTCTGCAAAACCTTACTAGCTTTTATCGACGGATTAGATGAGGTAATTAAAATCTGTGTAATCCGTGTTCAGATGTTTTATGTTCGTATCAGCCTTTTAAATTCTAAACTTTTGCTTCCGAAGTTAATTAATAGTCCGACTTCGAGTTTATAGACTTTGAGGTAGTTTAGGGCTTGGGCAAAGTGGACATCTTCTAGTTGTTTGGTGGCTTTTAGTTCGACTAATATTTTTTCTTCAACCACAAAATCAGCGCGGCGTGTGCCGATGGGTTCGGGTAGGTTTTTGTAATATATTTGCTGTTCGATTTCTCTGGCAAAGTTTAATCCTGCTTGATGAAATTCGTAGGCTAGGGCGCGTTGATAAATTACTTCTTGGAATCCGTTACCGAGAAACTTATGCACTTCAAAGGATGCGCCGATTATTTTTTGGGTGATGTCTTCATGTTTGAGGGGCATAGTAGTTGAAACGTGGATTAGATGGGATTACGCTGATTTTAATATGTTAGAACACGGATTTTACGGATTTTACGGATTGCGCTGATTTTGATGTCTGTCACTAAGCTGTTGTGCATTTAATTTGTATAAGTGGAACAGGCATCTTGCCTGTTAAACAAGAGTTCAGAATATTAGGATTATACAATTTAGCTGTGTAACAGCTTACCACAAGCAATTTAATCCGTGCAATCTGTGTAATCTGCCTAATCCGTGTTCAAATGTTGTAGTTTCCGCAGGTTGGCTTTCTGAGCTTGAGATAATTTTGGATATCTACGCGCATACCAATTCTCAACTTCGGCTATGTCTTCGGCGTTAAGTCCATAGGCTTCAGCTACCGTCGCATGGGTAAACCAATGACGCAATAATTCCTTGTTTTGTCCTGTGATCTGTTTACCAGTTATCTCTTTACTAAAAGACGGAAAAGCACCATCTAAAACTGTCACAATCTCTTCAACAACTAATAGTTAAGTTAATATTAAAACAACCTCTGAATCACGGATTATACGGATTAAAAGATTTCACGGATTTTACTTATTTTAATCATATAACCTTCTACTAATAAAATACCTTAATAACTCTTAATCCCAGAAAATCCATGAAATCTGTGTAACCCATTTAATCCGTGTTCAAATTCATTATTTATAGATTCTGGAAGGATTTTAGAATTTGCAGCACGCGATAGAGTTCATTACTTGATCGCTTAAAAAGTGAAAAATCATCAGAAAGATCGTATTGCGATTGTTGCAGCTTCACAAACATAAAATGATCGCCGTTGGTGACGAGTGCATAGGTTGGTTTATCACCATTCGGGCTTGCTGTCATGTAGGTAAGAGCTTGTGGTACTGCCACTAAAAATGAAAAACTAGAACGCTTTGCTTCAACTAAAACTATCCATAAGTTATTATTCAAAACTAAAGCATCAATTCTTCCGTGATAAGTAACACTACCATTATAATCGTTAATCTCAACTGACTGCTCACTTCGCAAACTAAAAGGTGATTCCAGAAAACCTGCCAAAAATAGTAATGGTGAAACCATCAACAAATTTACCGTCCCCTCGGACAAAAAGCCTTGATTAATATGATATACATAAGACCCTTTGATCCGATCTAGAGTTGTTTTTTCAGTATCTTCTAATTCTTCAAAATCTCTACACCATTCCATGAAGAAGTCTGGATCATGCGATCGCCGCAGCCCTAACTTTGTCTCTACATCATGAAGCGATTGAATATTTTCTGTAACTGCAATAGTCATAAGCTTTGGGTGAAACAGTCAATGGGGATATGGTGAAAGGAATTGTGTTCAGAAAAAGCCATCTTTGTTCTATTCCTGCATAATTTTCTGTTTTTGATGCTATGGCTTTTTTGATCTGTGACAGTTGAGCAAGTCCTAAGTTGACAATTTCATAGACAAAACTATACTTATATTGACAAAAATCAATATATTTTTAGGAAAAAATCAACTACTTGATATATAATACGGTGATATCAAGTATTGAATTGAGACTATTGCCGACGCGAAAACCAAGCAATGATGGTGGTAGTCTTTTTCAGAAACTTAATTGGAACACGATCGCGTCTGGCTAAGGCGTGAAAGTCTACTGAGGGATAACTGCTCCCATGCTCCCGTTGAAGTAGAAAGTAAAGTCTAGTTTTGTCTAGGTTTTATATAGCAGAGTGCGGAATGTGGGTTACAAACTTAATATTACATTTTTAAACATCATAATCAAAAAATAAACAAGGGTAGGCTAATTGCCTACCCTATTTATCGTCCATTTCAGGATTGAGTTACACCAAACCGCCAGCAGCTTGAAAACGAGCGCGTGCGCGTTTAAAGGCTTGTGTGGCTTGGATTTGAGCTTGTCTATCCCCTGCGGGAACTTGGTTTAATTTGGTTTGTGCTTGGTTGAAAGCTGTGCGGGCTTCTTCTAGATTAATAGCGTCCCCACGTTCAGCACCATTTACTAGAACGGTAACTTCATCTTCATCAACTTCAGCAAAACCACCCAAAAGGGCGATCGCTTGCCAGTTAGCAGTTTTGTTGGCACGAACCCGCATTACACCTGTATCCAATGCTGTCAACATGGGAGCGTGTCCACTTAAAACACCCAACTGACCAGTAGTGCTAGGTAAAATTACTTCATCAGCGGGAGCATCCCAAACAGTTTTGTCTGGGGAAATTACACGAACGGTCAGAGTCATATTCTTTTAGTTTCTACTTAATTATTGGTGATTGGTAATTGGTAATTGGTAGTTGGGAGAATTTCTTACCCATTACCCATTACCCATTACCCATTACCTATTAACCTTTGAGCTTTTGGGCTTTAGCGATCGCTTCGTTGATATCGCCTACCAAGTAGAAAGCTTGCTCTGGCAGATCATCCAATTCACCAGATAAAATTCTTTGGAAACCTTTGATGGTGTCTTCCAATTTCACATATTTACCAGGAGAACCGGTAAATACTTCTGCTACGAAGAAGGGCTGAGACAAGAAACGCTCAATCTTACGAGCGCGTGCTACGGTGAGACGGTCTTCTTCAGACAATTCATCTAGACCTAAGATAGCAATGATGTCTTGTAATTCTTTGTAACGTTGTAAGGTAGACTGAACAGCACGTGCAGTATCATAGTGTTCTTTACCTACAATATTGGGTTGCAACATTGTGGAAGTAGAACCCAGAGGATCTACCGCAGGGTAAATACCTTTAGCTGCCAAACCACGAGACAATACTGTTGTACCGTCCAAGTGAGCGAAGGTTGTAGCGGGTGCGGGGTCGGTCAAGTCGTCCGCAGGTACATATACAGCTTGAATAGAAGTAATAGAACCTTCGGTTGTGGAGGTAATACGCTCTTGTAGCGCACCTACGTCAGTACCGAGAGTGGGCTGATATCCTACCGCAGAAGGCATCCGTCCCAACAGCGCAGATACTTCAGAACCAGCTTGTACGAACCGGAAAATGTTGTCAACAAACAACAGTACGTCTTGCTTGTTCACATCACGGAAGTATTCAGCCATTGTCAAACCAGACAAACCAACCCGCATTCTAGCTCCGGGTGGTTCGTTCATTTGACCATATACTAGAGCAATTTTAGATTCATTGAGGTTATCTTTGTTAATAACCCCAGATTCGATCATTTCGTTGTAGAGGTCATTACCTTCGCGGGTTCTTTCACCTACACCAGCGAATACAGACACACCACCGTGTTGAGTAGCGATGTTGTTGATCAATTCCATCATGATCACGGTTTTACCAACACCAGCACCGCCGAACAGACCGATTTTACCACCACGACGGTAGGGAGTTAACAAGTCCACAACCTTGATCCCGGTTTCAAACACAGAAGGTTTGGTTTCCAATTCTGTGAGTTTGGGAGCTTCACGGTGAATGGGTAAAGTTTCGGAGTTGTTTACAGGACCTTGGTTGTCTACTGGTTCGCCTAAAACGTTAAAAATACGTCCTAATGTAGCTTTACCTACGGGTACGCTGATGGGTGCGCCGGTGTCAACAACTTCTAAACCACGGGTTAAACCGTCGGTGCTGCTCATCGCAACTGCTCTAACTTGGTTATCGCCTAAAAGCTGCTGTACTTCAACGGTGAGGTTGATTTCTTGTCCAGCTTCGTTAGTGCCTTTGATGGTCAAAGCGTTGTAGATTTGGGGTAATTTACCGCCGGGGAACTTAACGTCTACAACCGGACCAATTACTTGGGTAATGTAACCTATGTTTGTTTTTTCTGCGGTGGTGACCATGCTGCGCCTAATGAATGAAGCTATTTTTCAGAGTTGGTCTTCAAAGACCTAAGATCAAGCAATATCATCTTTTAGGTTAGCACTGAATGATCCCATCTTTTCCTTAAATTCATTATTAAAACTAAATGCTGATATATGCTAACAAATGCTAATATACGATAAAATATACTAAATTATATCCCCTGCTTATTAGAGAATTCTGCGATGTGGGTACGGGTACAAACAATGCTAAATTGATATATTATCATAGAATTAGTAAAGTTTTATTAATCAGTAATCAGGAATTAAAAGTAATCATGACAACTCAAGCAGAAATAATCAATCAATTAAAAGTCCTAGAAGCACTTTCTAAACAAGGAGGATATAGTGATATTTTAGCTTCATCACTCAGAAAGATTATTCATCAAGAAAGAGAACATATTCAACAGCAAATCAGAGAATTAGAAAGCGATTTGCAAGTATTTGAGCAGCGTTATCAATTATCATCTGTGGAGTTTTATCAACAATTTAAAGCTGGTAAATTAGGAGATGAAGTTGATTTTGTGGAATGGAGTGCTTTTTATCAAATGTGGTCTGATTTACAAAGTCGTTTAGCGTTACTTCAATCTTAATTTGAATATGATTGTTGAGGATTATTTTACAGAAATAAAAGCTAAACTAATTACCAGTTCGACAATTGATAAAATTGAGATTGTCAAAGAAAGAGCATTATCTGATCAAGGTTATTTTCGGGCAAGATTGAATTTAACGAATGGTGACTTTTTAGAAGTGGTGGAATTTTTTAAAGTACAGGGAGATAAATGTATTACAGAAACCTATCGTTATCAATGGATCGATGGTACTAGAACCTAGTTAAGAAAAAGATGGGATAATGTAGATCACCCCCCCTTTTTTAAAGCTGTATTTCATGTTCTTTGATTTTGGGATTTAAACCTACCTGCAATAAATTCTCGCTTTTGCAGATGTTTGGTTTTGCGTTGAGTAACTCTTTCTCTCCACATCTGGAAACTAGAAGATTTCATTTCTCTTCTCATCAAGGCTATTACCTGCTTTTCTAAAAGTCCAAATTGTGCTTCTATAGCTTCAAATGGGGTTCTATCTTCCCAAGCCATTTCGATAATACGATCTATAGTTTCAGTGTTTAAGTCAGGTAATTTCATAAGTTGACAGATGTGGAGAACTAGACAAATATCTTATTTTAGTATATTTGGTATATGTTGATCATACATGATCAATTAATAGACATCTCCACAATAGAATGTATTAATTTGTAATATGTTGTAGGGGCGAAGCATTTGGGCGATAATTTAACGGAAAAATCAGACATCTAGATATCCCATAAGCTTCGCCCTGCCCCCATAAATAAGTTCCATAATTTCTTTTCTGGAGATGTCTAATGAAACAACTGGTAAAAATACGATTTTGAGATCCGATCGCTCCCAACTGCCTCAATTGCCTTAAAATAAGAGTATGTCGCCTCATACCTACTGCTTATGAACTTCTCGTCAGCACGTCAATATTTTTACCAAGAAATCCAGCAACCTGACGAGTCTATCAACCTGGCCAGGGCTGCTTTATATATCGCCCAGGAAGAATATCCCAATCTTGATCCAGAAGAATACTTAAACGCCCTAGATACAATGGCAACAGATTTAGAGGAGCGTTTACCATCTTCCCGCTATCCACTGCGGATGATTCAAAGTATAAACCAGTATTTATACGATGAATTAGGTTTTACAGGTAATAAAATTGATTATTATGATCCGCGTAATAGTTTTTTTAATGATGTCATAGAACGCAAAACCGGGATTCCTATTACTTTAGCGTTAGTTTACATGGAGGTAGGAAAACGCATTGACTTTCCAATGGTGGGCATAGGAATGCCTGGACATTTTTTAATCCGTCCCGATATTGCAGACATTGAGATTTTTGTGGATGCTTTTAATGGTGGTGAGGTGATGTTTCCTCAAGACTGTCAAGAAAGACTATCTCAAATTTATCAGCAATCGGTGACATTACAACCAGAATTTTTAGCTGTGGTTAGTAAGCGGCAGTTTTTGGCGAGGATGCTCACAAATTTGAAGTATATTTATTTAAATCGCCAAGATTTAGAAAAAACCCTGTCTGTGGTAGAAAGAATTTTGTTGTTGTTTCCTGGTGTGAGTTTAGAATTAAGAGACAGAGGTTTGCTTTATTATCAACTTGGTTACTTTACCCAAGCAGTAGAGGATCTGCAAATTTATTTAACTAAAGTTCCTGAAGCCGAAGATGCTAATGTAATTCGGCAATTACTAAGTAACTTGGATAGTTGACAGTTGATAGTTGATAGTTGATAATTCTTAACAAAGAATAAATATGGGATTTTTCTCAACTTCTGGACTAAATCTAATCAGTGAGTGTTTCAAAATATACATATTTTTGTTAACACATAAACGTTATTTTTAATACGAAAAGATAAGTAAATATACTATTGCGTTTTCTGTCCCATCAGCATACTATGTAGCGCAATAAGTTTTTGTTATCTAAACCATCATGAAATCTATTCTGCAAACCTACATAGAGAAAGAGATATGGTTGTTAATCAGAGATAAATGGTATTTGGCAACAATTATCGGGGTTGTAGATGACTTATTGTGGTTTAAACACAGAACGCACAACAAAGAGACAGAAGAAGATACTTTGTGGGAAATGGTGGTGAAAATCAGTGAAGTCATTGCTATTGATAAAGTGATATCTGTAATGAGTAGAAAACCAGATGTATTTATGTCTAGGTTATTGGAAGCAGATAACACGATACATAATAATCAACAGGAACATGAACAATAATCAGCTAATTATGTAAGGAGTCAAGAGTCAGGAGTTGCTTTCCTTCCTTCCTATACCCTATTCTCACTGATAACTGATAATTGTAAAACTCAGAAAACTTGCGTCATTAGTTACTAGATAAATTATTCCCAAGTGTGATAGTTTTGGTAAATTTACGCCAAAGCGATCGCACTACTTTTTTTTGTTGAATTGAGTGTAAAATAATAAAAGCCAAAAATGTGTAAGCTAACCAAAAATGTAAACTTCTACCGACTTCCACCATTGCTGAATTTTGGGGAAACATATCAGGTAAAAGAATACCAAAAATTTTAACATTATTACTTTTAAAAGAATTAGAAAGTAAGAAACCCGTAACAGGAACAACCCACATAAAGATATACAAACTGGTATGAAGGGCGACAGTTTGAAACCATTCGGTAGTGAATTTAGGAAATTTTTTTGTATATTTGCGCCACCAAACCCGCAACAATACTAAAATTCTCCAAGTGAGAATGGCCATTGTTAAAGCGCCAATTGATTTATGAAAATCATAAAGAGAAGGACGAATAAAAACCTCTCTTGGCAACCTGGACATAATTGTACCAGTTAAAAATAGGATTAAATAACCAATTGACATCCACCAATGGATAGACATGAGGTGTTTAAATGCGGAATTTTGTCTAGGTTTTGAGGGTGTATTAGTTGAAATCATATATTATGATTGATTTTTATCTATGATTATGAACATTTGTAAATTTAGTTTAGCAAGGATTTAAGTTATACGCTTGTATTTTGGGGTTAAGGTAGATTGAAGGTAGTGGAAAATCTCGCTAGGTAGGTATCTACTATAAAAAACTTACATCTTCATATAAATCATTCATATTTCCCTGAAAATTAATACTTTGCAATTCAAAAGATGATTCTTGATAAGATTGTAAAACCCATAAACCTTGATCATTACGTCGGAAACGATCTACTTGAGGTTTTTTGACATCAATTAAAACATATTCTTGTAAAGTTTCGATATTTTGATAGTCTTTAAATTTATCACCCCGATCAAATGCTTCTGTAGAATCAGATAATATTTCAATCATTAAACATGGGAATTTTTTATAATTTAATAATCCTTTATCTCTTTCATCACAAGTAACCATCACATCAGGATAGTAAAAACGATTGATGGTTTCTATTCTGGTTTTCATGTCAGTAAAAAAAACTCGACATCCACTACCACGAATGTGATTCCGAATGAGAGTAAAAATATTACCTGTTACTGTAATATGAGGATCTGACGCACCAGCCATTGCGTAGATGTAACCGTTGATGTATTCATGTTTGACGGGGCTTTTTTCTTCCAGTGCTAAATATTGTTCGGGAGTGATGTAAATATCGTGATTTGCGATCATATATTAAAATGGGTTTAGTACATATTTTTATGTTTTATTATAATAGATTTATTGCCAATTTTGTCAAAATACTGATTTTAGGACTCAAGATTATGTATTTTTGAGTTAAAAGAGTTTTAGGAAGGCACATAATGTCACCATAAAGGTAGATAAGGTATGGTATACAGCTTTACATTTCCCGAAGAGATTATTGATAGCATCCAGGAAAGGATAGAAGTTCTGGAAAGATGCTTAAATGATCCTAACCCGCAAGATGAAAAAATGGCGGAGATACTTGAGTTGGTTAATATTCAGGAAATATCTGTTATTCAACTACAGGAGGAATTGTTAAAGTTAATTGAAAAATTCATTAGAGTAAGAAAAATATCTCAGGTAATTCTTGAAAAATCAAGCAATGGTGAACACCCTTTTAATCAATTGTTATTATCTATAAAACAGTATTTTATGATGAAAGAAATTATAGATTCTGATTCATTCCTAATCATAAATGGAGAAAGTCTCAAAAAAATGACTATAGGTTTTGTAGAAATTTATAATCAATATAAATTTCAAAGAGAAACTCTAGATAAGGTTTTTTTAAAACTGTGTGAATCTGAAATATACATTTGGATTGAATCTTTAAAGCACTTATTACAATCACTTATCAAGGCTTGTTTAAGGACAAATGTATTCACGGAAAAAGAAATTAATGCTTTTAACTTAGGAGATATAACACCTCAAGAATCAGAAGCCATGTTAATTTCTTTAGCATCTACAAAAAAATGGGATTATGTGTATAGAAAACTGGCATAATCCTAAATTCATTAATAAAGAAGATGTATTAAGTATACATAAAAAACAGATTAAGCTATATGGTGGATCAGATGGTATCCGCGATAAAGGTTTATTAGATTCTGCAATTTACCAACCTCAAGCAAGTTTTGGAGGTGAATTATTACATCCAACAATTTATGAACAAGCAGCAGCTTATTTATTTCACATTTGTAAAAATCATGCTTTTGTAGATGGTAATAAACGCACAGCTTTTGATGTGATGGTGACGTTTTTAAATATCAATGATTATGATTTGAATATGACACCAGAGGAAGCATATCAATTAACAATGCAGGTTGCTGATAATAAAGTGAGTAAGGAAGATTTGATAGAAATATTGAGAGATTGTATTATAGAATTATTTTAACAGATGATTCTTGATAAGATTGTAATATCCATAACCCTTGAAAATTAGAACGGAAAAAATCTACTTGAGGTTTTTACATCAAAAAACATATTACTTAAAGGCTAAGAGTAGTTAAATGAACACAGTCACCTTAAACCTAGATCCAATTATTCGCCTTACAGATGAACAATTTTACCAACTCTGTATGGCTAATAAAGATGTAAGCTTAGAACTAAATGCAGAAGGAGAGTTAATTATTGTGCCACCAGTAGGAGGAGAAAGCGGCCGTAGTGAAGCCGACTTAAATTTTAAAGTCAGTCTGTGGAATTACCAAACAAAATTAGGGATAGTATTTAGTTCCTCAACAATATTCCGACTTCCCAATGGTGCAAAACGTTCACCTGATGTTGCTTGGATAAAATTAGAACGCTGGGAAGCATTAACAGAAGAAGAACGAAAGAAATTTCCCCCACTTACACCAGACTTTATCATTGAACTGAGATCAGAAACCGATAGATTGAAAACTCTGCAAGAAAAAATGCAGGAATATATAGATAATGGTTTGCGTTTGGGTTGGTTAATTAACCCACAGGATAAAGAAGTAGAAATTTATAGAAGTGAAAAACCTGTAGAAATTGTCCAACTTTCTGCTGTACTTTCCGGGGAAGATGTTTTACCAGGGTTTGAATTACAAATTTGAAATCCACATTAAAGTCAACTGATTGTTAGATAAAACATTTGGTTGGGTTGCGCGTTGCTTAATCCAACCTACGATTATAATTTTAATTTTCTAAAACATTCATAAATTCTTCTACTGTTATTCCTGCTTTAGCAATAAGACTGCGTAAAGTACCCCGTGCTACTTGATTATGATTAGGGATAGAAAGAGTAGCAGGATGTCCTTCTTTGGTCATAATAATAGACTTCCGCGTTGACGAGAAACTTCCCAGCCAAGTTTTGTAAAAGTTTTAATAACCTCCGCAGGTTTTAATATTGGTACAGATGGCATTATATATACACTTCCACTTCACGAGTTATTACTGTTAAAGGCATCCCTTTTTCTAACCTAACTTCTAAACATTCCCTAATAGCTTCTTGAATATTTTCCTGTGCTTCTGCGTCAGTTATTCCTTGACTGACACAACCAGGAATAGAGGGACATTCAACAATAAACATCCCATCTTCATCTTGAAACATAGTAATGATAAATTTCATGATGTTTTTATTTGATTTATCAATTTAATTGTACTGTAAATGTGTTGGGTTGCGCGATGCTTAACCCAACCTACGATTACCATAGGAAATGATCATGCTGTTTTAGCGAAGTATAAAAAAAATCTTAAATAAACAATAAATTTTTACATTGATGATACTATAATTTCAAATGTTTTACCTGGGTAAAACGCCAAGATTGTAAAGTTTTATTGCAGGATTCAACACTTGTGTCAAAAACCATTATGATGATATAATTAAGTCACCTTATTTATTATCTACTTAATATATATACTTGATTAGGAATTGATAACATTTTTTGTATAACGATTCTTTCTGCAATTTCTCTCACAATAGGAACTACTACAGTATTTCCTAATAAATCAAATGCTTTATTAATAGGTAAATTAATCTGATAATCTTCAGGAAAACCAAACAATCTTAACCCCTCTCTCACGGTTAAACATCTTATACCATCCCCATCAACTACTGCTAATTTCTGCATATCTGTCGCTACTAATGTGGGTGCAATGTCTTGAGGATCGAGAATTTTATTAACAGGAAAACTCAATTTTCCCACTACTATATTATAACCTTTGGGTAAATCATATCTATATTCTCGTTTTTTCACTTTGTTACCATTTTTATTCACTACTTCTTGAATATCTTTTGGATGTTCATATTTTAAATAACCTTTATTTGCTAAATCATCTAACATTTCTGCTAGGTTAGCATGAGGATAAAAAGTAGCAATTTCATCTACTGTTAAGGGTATTCCATCCATCCAGTGAATCCCTTTTTTCGCAGACCATATTTTTCTTCTTCTTTGTTTTAACAATAAGTTCAATAATTCCTTTTGTGCTAAACTCACACTTCCTTTTAATTCTAAATCCCAACTGTGAATATTATCTTCTCCTCCTCTTTTATCTCTGATAGATTTCCCATACAGTTGTTCAATAGGATAATTTTGTAGGAGGTTTTTCACAAAATTAGTCTTTAAAGTTGGACAACCTGTGTCTAAAATATCTAATAGTCTAGGTTTAGCATTTTTAGAAAATGTTAAAGAAATAGCATTATTTTTAGTTCCCACTATATACACTCTTTTTCTATCTTGAGGAATACCAAAATTTTGGGCATTTAAAACATTATATTTTACCTGATAACCTAATTTTTCTAATTGATTGATAATAGTTGCTAATGTTCTTCCCTGTTCATGTTGTACTAAACCTTCCACATTTTCTAATAAAAAACCAAAAGGTGATTTATCTTCGAGAATACGTTCAATTTCAAAAAACAGCGTTCCTCTAGTATCTAAAAATCCTTGTCTTGTTCCTGCACTACTAAAAGGTTGACAAGGAAAACCCCCCAGTAAAATATCAAAATCAGGGATTTCCTGAGTTGATATTTCTGTAATATCACCCCAAATTTTATCTTCTTTAAAATTATCTTGATAAACTTTAATTGCTGAGGTTTTTATTTCTGATGTAAAAACACACTCGTTTTTAATTCCTGAATTTTCACACGCTTTTTCTAAACCTAAACGCATTCCTCCAATTCCGGCAAACAAATCAATAAATTTAATAGTCTTTAACATAGAGTTACGAACGTAAAAATATTTGAGATTTTTATCTTATTATTAATTGGATTATTTGTAAATACTTTTTAAGAATTTATTTTGTCATGCTTGACATTCAGCAATAAACATCCCATCTTTATCTTGAAATATCGTAATGATAAATTTCATAATGTTTTTATTTGATTTATCAATTTAATTGTACTGTAAATGTGTTGGGTTGCGCGGTGCTTAACCCAACCTACGTTTTTAAGTTTCTAAACTGTCACACCTTCTAATTGTTCATCACTCAATTCATACAACTGACGCAATTTTTCCAACCTATTACCATCAGCATTCCATAAACCGCGCCCGTGTGCTTCCAACATTCTACTAACAATATTTCTAAAAGCTTCCGGGTTTGCTTTGCGTAACTTTTCCGCCATTTCTGCATCTAAAGCATAAGTATCCGCAGCTTGTTCATAAACCCAATGATCTCGAAAATCAGCAGTTCCACCCCAACCTATTAAAGCCGTCATTCGTTGGGAAATTTCAAAAA
The DNA here is from genome assembly GCF_005402885.1 of Sphaerospermopsis reniformis. Classification (NCBI taxonomy): domain Bacteria; kingdom Bacillati; phylum Cyanobacteriota; class Cyanophyceae; order Nostocales; family Aphanizomenonaceae; genus Sphaerospermopsis; species Sphaerospermopsis reniformis. The sequence continues at coordinate 15,720 of NZ_BJCE01000014.1, read as the reverse complement.
CACCACCAGAACCTTGGTTAGCCATTGCTTCCGCCCATTTAGGATTTAATAACTTAGTTCGGTACTCCATTCTTAACAAATCATCTAAATTTCTAGGGGTGGTATCCTTAGAAAAACTTTCCACAAAACTAGCTGTAACTTTTTTCCCGCTTTGTTGTTCAGCCGCTTTTTTTAAACCTCCAGTATTGGCATAATATTCCTGAATATCAGTTAAACCATATTCAACAGAATCTATTTCTTGAACAATGCGATCGCTCGTTTTTAATAATGTCTGCAAAACCTCCGGCCTAGCTTGTCCTTTATCCTTTCTTCCATAACTAAAAACATTGCGACTTTCCCAAGTTTTACCCAACTCCTCGCCATTTTCCCAATTACCATCAACCACTCTATCATTAACCAAAGAACCAAAATCACCAGAGGGGTTAGAAAACAATCTTGCTGAGGAATTTTCCACACCTTGCGCTTTTAATTCTAAAGCGTGTTTTCTAATAAAATTCTGTTCTTCCGGTTCATCAACTTCCGCAGCACGTCGAAATAAATCATCCAATAATTCAATAATATTCACAAAACTATCACGGAAAATACCAGATAAATTTCCTAACACATCAATGCGCGGATGTCCCACATCAGAAAGAGGTTTTAAATCATATCTTACTATCCTTCCCGTACCCTCCTTAACAGGTTCAGCACCCACCAATTCTAACAGAATACCAAGAGATTCACCCTTAGTTTTAATAGCATCCAAACCCCACAATAAAACCGCCACAGTTTCAGGATATTTCTGATGTTCTGCTAAATGCTGATCAATAATCTTCCGTGCAATTTCCCTACCTCTTTCATAAGCAGCAGGAGAAGGCATTCTATAAGGATCTAAAGCGTGAATATTTCTCCCAGTAGGTAACACACCCGCCCCATCCCTCAACAAATCTCCACCCGGTGCAGGAGGAATAAACTCACCATTTAAACCCCGCAAAAGATTCGTCAACTCATCAGTAGATTGATTCAACAAACTTGTAATTATTTTCTCTTCTTCTTCTCTTCTTTCTTCGCGTTCTTCGCGTCTTTGCGGTTCGTTCTCTTCTCCAAAAAAAGCATCCAAATAACCCTTTAACTCCTCCTCACTTGGCGCTTCACCTAAAGTATGTAAACCAGAAGAAAACAACCGATTTTCTAACACCTGCAAATACTCATACAACTTAATTAAATAATCATCAAAAGCATGACCACTAAACATCCTGACATTTTCCGGCGTAAAAGCAATACCCAATTTTTTCGCATCATCAAAAGGACAATCAACATCCAAACCAGTATCAACAATCTTCTTACAAATACCTTCTTTCAGCACATAATTCTTCTTTGGATCTTCCCGATATTCTGCGATTAAATCCCGTAAACTTACCAACTCCTTATATAAACCCGCCCGTCCATAGGGTGGTACATTATGAGAAATTAAAACCCCATAACCACGACGTTTAGCTAAAATTGATTCTGAAGGATTATTAGCAGCATAGATATATAAATTTGGCAGATTTCCTAACAGAATATCCGACCAAGAATAACCAGTATTTCCTAAAGGTGAACCAGGCAACCATTCCACAGTTCCGTGCATTCCAAAATGGACAATTGCATCAGCTTGAAATTCATTTTGCAACCACTTATAAAAAGCAGCATATTGAGGATGGGGAGTTAAATCTCGCTCAAACATTAACCGCATCGGGTCGCCTTGTATTCCTAAAGGTGGCTGAACACCGATCCAAACATTTCCTAATGTTACACCCCCAAGATGTAATTCATCGCCATAGGTTTTAATTCCTGCACCTGTTAAAGATTTCCATTGTTTTTCAATTTTAGAAGTGCGGAGATATCCTAACCATTTTTCTAATTTTCTAGCATTGACAGTATTAGCATCTGTGGGGAAAGGTTTATCTTTTTCCCAGGTTTCCATTTCTTCATCTATTGCTTTTACTTGTTTAATTAATTCCTCTCCATCTTCAGGAATTTTCCCTACTGTATAACCTTGTTCTTTAAGTGCATGAAGTAATTTAATTAAACTGCGAGGAACATTTAATAAAGCAGCAGTTCCTACAGCACCATAACCAGGAGGAAAACCATATAAAATTATGGCAATTTTTCTTTCTGATGCTAATTTTTGACGTAAGGAAACCCAATTTTTAACTCTATCAATTAACCTTTGTACTCTTTCTGGAACTAAATAAATATCTTCACCAACTAAACCACCTAAAGGTATAGTATCAATTGCCCCATCTAATTCAGGAAGTGCATATAAAACTACACTTTGTAAACCGCCAATTCCTTGACGAGTCCATGAATGAATATCTTGAATTAATAAAGGTGCAGCGACAATATAGGGAATATTTTTAGCAGTTAAAATGCGTTTTGCAACTTCTATTTGTCTTCCCGCTTCCATTGAACCCGCAGGTCCACCAACTAAAGGAAACCCAATTGTAGAAATGATCGCATCAACTTTGACTGCTGCTGAAGAAAGGGAAGGAGTTTCAATATTTCCTTGTTGTCTTTGTTGGGTTTCATAGTCGGTTGTCATCCAGTCACGCACAGCAACATGACCTTCAACTCCGTTAATAAAAATTGGTAAAGGTATTAAACCCGAATCTTCAAATTTTCTGATTAATTGGGGGATATAATTCTGTTTTGTAATGACGTGCTTTCTATAAAGTAAAATTCCGATAACTGGGGACTGGTGACTGGGGACTGGTGACTGGGTAATTTTATTCTTTTCTTTCTCCTGACTCCTGACTCCTGACTCCTGACTCCTTTTTTCATACCACTCCAAATATGCTTTAGGTGATGTAAAATACCCTGGATAGTCGGGATGTAATAAACCCATGTTGGGGGTTTCGATAGGTGCAGGAATATCACCGACTTGTAAATCTAAGTATTTTCCCGCAAGTGTCCAAAATAAAGCTGCTACATTTTCCGTTCCTCCTGCGTTCCAGTAACCGTAGATAATGAGCCAGTTGCGGAGGTCTTGGACTTTTTGTACTGGTACGAATTTTAATAGTTTTGGTCCAATTTTTAAGAAACTTATATAACCTGCGAGTTTGTCTTCTTCTTTACCATTACTGAATTTATCGAGTATGAATTTAACAGGTTTAGGCATTCCTTTAGGTTTATCACCGATAGAAAACACCCCTATTTTCGTTAAACTCATTAATTCTAGTGCTGATTCAAAAATAAGCCGGATGGGAATGTTAGCAATATGTTCTCTTAACCATAAAACTTGGTCATAGTCAAATATTAAACTACCGAAAAATACATCAGCACCTTGAAGTGCGGCTTGTACCTCTTCTGGGTTGGTGGTAATATTGCGATCGCTAAAAACGCGAATATCTAACTCAGGACAGCGAGAAACAGCCAAAAAAGCCGCTTTTCGGTACAAATCAGCGTTAAAGGATTCAAAACCAGCAATTAAGACAATACGTTTCATGTCACTCAGTTACGAAATCTTTCTTTACTTTGATCTTAAACATTGTTGCGGACTAATGGGGGAATATCTACCTAAAGAGTAGAATATCTCATTTGCCTATTGAAACTGAAGTTAAGATGGATTTACCTTTTTTCACTGTATTGGGAAATTTACAAGTTACATTGTGATTACATAAATATCTAGTTGCTGTCGATTTTGAGCAATTATAATATGTGATATCATAATTCTGGTTTTTGACTAGAAAAAATCCCAAACAAGCCCATTTTCTTAATTAAATCTTTTCTGTTGAAAGTACGTTGAGGATACACCATGAAATTTGGAATTGATATGGGACATAATTGTCCTCCAGATACGGGAGTAAGAGGTATTAAATTTGAAGATAACTTAACTATGGACGTGGGAAATAAAGTTATAGCTAAGTTAAAAAGCTTAGGTCATGAAGCAATATCTTGTACACCAAATAGTGCCAGATCAGTTAGTCAATCTCTGGGTAGACGTTGTGATATAGCTAATAGAAACAAAGTTGATGTTTTTGTTTCTATTCATTTTAATGTCTTTAATGGGCAAGCTAATGGAACAGAAGTATTTGCTATGAGTGATGCTGGGAGAAAAATCGCCCAACCAGTATTAGATGAAATTATCAAGTTAGGATTTTTTAATCGCGGTGTCAAGAATGGTTCTCACCTGTACGTGATTAGAAATACAAATATGCCAGGTATTCTCATAGAATGTTGCTTTATTGATTCCGCGAAAGATATGCAACTTTATGATGGGGAAGCAATGGCCAATGCTATTGTTACAGGGTTAACTGGTAAAGTGGTATCTTCTCCTGTAAACATAGTAGGAGATGAGGAACAAAATACAGATACCTCTGTTCTCAGATTGCAACAAACTTTAAATCGACTGCAAATAACTGATAGAAATAATAGGCGTTTGGATGAGGATAATATTATTGGACCTGCCACAACTTCTGCTGTAGAGAAGTTTCAAAGAATTGTGGGAATTATTCCCAGTGGAATGGCAACTAGCACTACATGGAATGCCATTAATCAGATATTATCAAAACGATTAGTGCAAGGAAATCAAACCACCGGACCAGTAATGAGATATATACAACATCGTGTAGGTACTGTTGCAGATGGTATTTATGGTCGCAATACAGAAGCGGCAATTAAGAGATTTCAACAGCAAAATGGTTTAACTGCTGATGGTATTATTGGTCCTGCAACTTGGCAGAAATTAATAGGTTAATGAACAATTGATAGTTGATAGTTGATAATTAATAATTAATAATTATCAATTATCAATTATCAATTATCAATTGATAAAGATGGCAATATTGTTAGATATAAATTCTGTCTCGTTTCTGGTTTTAAATATTGCTGTTGTAGTGGTTGCCACTGCTGCCATAATTGGTAACGATTTACAGCTAATAAAGTTATTAGACCACTTATTTGCTCGTTAATTTCTGACTTAAAGATATTTTCCAGCCACTCATTTAAAACCATGCTATCTTGCAGCATTCCCAAAATTTCTTGGATACTTTTTACCTGTGAAATATGTGTGGTAAAAGCTTCACCGTATAAATCAGTAAATAATTCCATTTGATAGCGAACTCTTTTAGCTTGTTTTCGCAAATCATGAAGAATTTTCCCTTGATTTTTCAGATTTTTTTCTAACTCTTCCGGTGTCCAGTTGCTTTGTACAACTACTTCTGAGTTTACAACTTGAGTACCAACCATCCATCCTGGATGCAATAATAATTTACTGACTTCAGGTAACAGTAAATCTGGTAGCACTTGCTGAATTGGCAAATCTGCTAATGGTTGATAACTAGGCTTTTCTAACCATTGTTGAAAATGATTTTTCAAAGATTTATAAGTTTCATCTTTCAATATTTTTTGCACCTGGGAAAAAGCAACTTCCCGTTGTTTGGCTAAAGTAGAAAAAGCTATCTCTAAAGATGCTTGTTCCTTTGGAAGTAAATGTGGTTTATAATTATTTTCCAGTATCTCTTTTAAGACATCCAAATCTCGGAGATTTCCTAGTATTCTGGCAATTTTACCAATATTTTTATCGCTGGCTGATTTGGGTAAATTTAAACATAGCTCAAACCGACTAACTGCTGTACGTAAACGACGCATTCCCACACGCATTTGGTGTAGTGCTTCTGGATTTTCGTCTTTTTTAACTGATTTTTCCCATTTTATGGTTTTGTGAAAGTGTTTTTCGATTGCTTGATATGCACAATTTCCTAGACTTTTGACTGTGGGTGTTGTGGCTAAGTTCATAGGTTATATCAATTCACTATCTCATCATATTTTTGCATCATAGCAGTAGCGAAAAATTGAAATCTATTATTTTATAGACTTTTTAACAACATTGGCTGCTAGTTATTTGATATGTAATTATTCAGATAATCTCATTTTTAAAGATTTTAAAGATTGGTAGAAATAGCCTGTACCGGACAAGTGGGAATACATTGTTCACAAACAATACAACGCGATCGCGTAAATGTAAGTTGATATGTATCTGGGTTGAGAGAAAGAGCTTCCGTTGGACAAACTCCAGTACACAAACCACAGTCAACGCATAGATCATCATCAATGACAATTTCACCTAAATTATGGGAAACACTGATGTGTTGCGATCGCATCCACTCAATAGCTGCATCTAGTTGATCAATATCCCCCAATAATTCCACTACCAGTTTACCAATTTGATTAGGGGCTACCTGAACGCGGATAATATTCGCCGCAACATTAAAATCTTTTGCCAGTCGGTAAGTGACAGGCATTTGAATTGCACGTTTAGGAAAAGTCAGGGTGACTCGTTTTTTCATGGGTAAAAAACTAAGTTTTGCTAAACTAGATGATGAAACTGCTTAATAAGTCTTAATAAATAAATTATGAGTACAGATGCACCATTTAATGCTCCTACCAAGCCTGAATCTACATTGGGCAAGCGTTTGAGAAACTTCCTCATTGTTATTGTAGCGATCGCCCTGAGTGCTGCCCTATTTTTAGGACTGCAAACCCAGACAACCTCAGTTTCTCTCACCGAACTAGATGCTGCATCCACACCCTTAGAAGTTGCAGTTAGCAATAATAAACCCAGTTTAGTAGAATTTTATGCAGATTGGTGTACAGTCTGCCAAAAAATGGCACCCGACATAGCCGAACTCAAACAACAATATGCAGACAAATTAAACTTTGTCATGCTGAATGTAGATAATAACAAATGGTTGCCAGAAATGCTCAAATATCGAGTAGATGGTATTCCTCACTTTGTATTTTTGGGTAAACAAGGAGAAAGTATAGCCGAAGCTATTGGTGACATACCCCGTTCCATCATGGCCAGCAACTTAGAAGCTTTGGTAAATGGTTCTCCCCTACCCTACGCGCAAATGAGTGGTAAAACTTCCAAATTTTCCGCCCCAGTATCAACAAATAGTCAAGATGATCCCCGCAGTCATGGAGGGTAACTGGGGACTGGGTAATAGGTAATTGATAATGGGTAATTGGTAATTGATAATTACTTATTACTCATTACTTTTTTGATCTAAAATGCCGCTTTCAACCATTAATTTTGGCCAGATTAATAAAAAGAAACCCATCCAACTTAATACAGGGATAGCAACAATAATTGTCAACCATATAAGTTTGAGTATTAACCAACTACCGCCAATTAATGTGATACCTGTGAGGATAATTGACCAAGGTTGACACCACCAAGGTTTATAATTCCAAGGATTGATAGTTTGTTTTTCATTCATCCTAGTAAATCCATAGTTAAGAAATTGGATTTTATTTAAAACAATTAATAGTATCAATATTTAGTATAATACTAAAAGGTAAATTTAGCAAATAAATCAAAGATACAATATGATTGGGGTTGCAATTGTTGGTACTGGTTTTGGTCAAAAAGTACATATTCCCGCATTTCAAGCACATCACAAAACCCAAATAACTGCGGTTTATCATCGAGATATCAACAAAGCAAAAATCATTGCAGAAAATAATAATGTTCCTCATTTTAGTGATAACTTCACTGAAATTATCAATTTACCAGAGGTAGACGCTGTGAGTATTTCCACACCGCCATTTTTACATTATAAAATGGGGAAACAGGTATTAGAAGCTGGTAAACATCTGTTATTAGAAAAACCAGTGACTTTAAACGCAAATGAAGCTAAAGAATTATATCAATTAGCCAAAACTAAAAATGTCATTGCCACAGTAGATTTTGAATTCCGCTTTATTCCTGCATGGCAATATTTTCAGCAGTTGTTAAATACAAATTATGTGGGAAATATTCGGTTAATAAAAATTGACTGGTTAGGTTCTTCTCGTGCTGATACATCCCGTCCTTATAATTGGTATTCTCGTAAAGATCAAGGTGGTGGGGTATTGGGTTCTTTAGGTTCTCATGCTTTTGATTATATTAACTGGTTATTTGGACCAGTTAGGAAATTAAATGCTTATTTTAATACAGCTATTTCCCAAAGAATTGATCCTGTAAATGGGGAATTAAAAGCAGTAAATACAGATGATAATTGTTTGATATCTTTGGAATTAACAAATGGTACACCATGTCAAATTGCTATTAGTGCAGTAGTTCATGCAGCTCGACCCCATTGGATAGAAGTTTATGGAGATAAAGGAACATTAGTTTTAGGAAGTGAAGAACAAAAAGATTATATTCACGGGTTTAAAATTTGGCGTTCTCAAGTTGGGGGAAGTTTAACAGAAATGGAAATTCCTCAACAATTATTATTTCCTCAACATTATGCTGATGGTCGAATTTGTTCATTTTTAAGAGTTGTAGATCAATGGGTGACAGGAATTGAAAGCAAACAAGAGATTATACCATCTTTGAAAGAAGGGGTTTATTCTCAATTATTGATGGATTTGTCTCATCAATCAAATGATTCTAAAATGTGGGTAGATGTTCCAAGTTTAGGAGAGTTTTTAGCTGAATAGTTAACTGTAGTGAGGAATTTATTCCTCCTTTGAGGACTGAAGTCCTCACTACGAAAATAATAATAGATGAAATTCAGATGATAGAATAAAAATAAATCAAGTAAACGTAACTTTTATGGCAACCCTACTCAGTGAAAGTAAATCACAGACGGGACTGGTTATCTCATGGGAAGCGTTACCCGATGGTTATCAACTAGAGGATGAACCAGTGGACAATACAGGACAACCACTTTTAGCAGGTGCTTTGTGTGAAAGTTTAGAAATCAGTGGTTTTATTCAACCACAGATGTTAATTGCTGTTAATTTTGCTTTATGTGCCACATTAAATAATCAATTTATCGCCAAAGCACCAGATTGGCTATATATACCTTCAGTTAAAGAAATATTACCAGGACGGAAAAGCTATACACCCCATTTAGAAGGGGATATACCGGCTGTGGTTATGGAATTTTTGTCAGATAAAGACGGCGGAGAATATTCATTTAAACGTACCTATCCGCCGGGAAAATGGTTTTTTTATGAACAGATTTTGCAAGTTCCTATTTATATCATTTTTGATCCAGATGGAGGATTATTAGAATATTATCAACTGGAAAATGGACGTTATGAATTAAAGCAACCAGAGGAAAATGGTCGTCATTGGATTGAGTCAATGGGTCTATTTTTAGGAACTTGGCAAGGTGCAAAGGAAGGACGTACAGGTTATTGGTTGCGATGGTGGAATCAAACAGGTAATTTGTTACCTTGGGCGCTGGAAATGATTGAAAAAGAACGTAAGGAGAAAGAAAGGTTAATGGCTTATTTGCGATCGCAAGGAGTTGATCCTCATAATTTACCTAATCATGCTGAGTAAATTGGGTATGTAGATGTAGGTTGGGTTGACTTTAGGAAGCCCAACATTGATCAGCTTTCATTGTTGAAAAAAATCAAATTAACCATTGCAACTGCGATATGAACAGCATCAACCTCAGCTTCCGATATTTGTAACAAAAATTTACAATTACTCGACACGCTTAATAGTCAGGTGAAAATAGTGTTCCCTCTTCCAATGAGAAAACAGCGATCGCTCTAGAAAATACTCTAGAAAATACTCTAGAAAATACTCTAGAAAATGCTTAATACACATACACCAACAATGATAATAATCCGGTTTATGTGTATCCTTCTTCATTTGCTCTGCTAATAATCCAACCTATTATTGCCGAGTAATCAATCGGATGCTCGCCGCAGATGACCTTTAGCTTTTAAAGATCACGTTTGAGAGGTCTGCTCCAACGCATTGTTAGGCTTCTGTCTTTGGGCAATTTGCATGAGCAGCCGGAGTGCTTCATTAACCGCTTCACTTGTTGGAAATGCTTGAGCAACATCAGGATCGAGTAACACTACATTCGTTCCTGCCTTGTAGCGTTCGACATATTTCCCTCTAACACCACCCTGCATCTTGCTAAAGTCATACTCAGGTCTTAAGTCGTCTTCTAGTTCGTGGTTACTCTCCATCTTCATAAAACCTCCTTTCATTTCGGGTTGCCTCTCGCGCGCTAATAATCCGAACTCGATTTACTCGATCTGTATGAGGGACTATCAAGATACGATTGGTACTTGATAATCCAATGATAACGTAACGCTCCTCGCCAAAAGAGCGATCTGGGTCAGGAAATGTCACAGATAAAGGATCGTTAAAAACAGTAGATGCTTCCTTGAATGAAACACCATGCTTTTTCAAGTTTGAGTTCGCTTTGTCTGGATTCCATTCAAACTGCATCTAAACAATACTTAGTTACTATAATTCAAAATCTGAGTTTAGCATTAAAAAAGTGCATTACATTACATTTCATTGAGCCAACCAATCGGCGATCGCCTTAAAATTTAAAATTTATCGCAATATGCCCACAGAAACTTACACTAATAGCGATCGCTCTAGAAAATACTCTAGAAAATACTCTAAAAAATGCTTAATACACATACACCAACAATGATAATAATACAACCTAAGAATCTATGTTTAATATTTTTTTCATGAAAGAGGAAATAGCCATATCCTACAGTCATCAATAAACTGCTTTGTTTTACCGCCACGGAATTTGCTGCTACTGTAGATGCGATCGCTATCACATGACACCACATATCAAGTGCTTTTAAGCTACCTAATAAAACCAATTTATAGAAATTACTTTTTAACTTAGAAAACCAATTAGGAGAGCATAAGATTACAATAGGCAAAGTCATGATAGCTGTACAAAAATAGAGAGAAGCTGAGAAAAATAATGGCGAGGAATTTGTTGCCCCAATTTTATCAAAAGAAGTAGTTAAAGCCCAGAGAAAAGCTACTATTAACATTAATTGAGAAGATTGGGTAGTCATCAAAGATTTTAACGGTGTGAGATAATTGTTCTCCTTGGGCTTTATATTTAAAAAATAGGCACCAAAACAGATTAATAAAATACCTATAAGTTGTGATTTTGCAGGAAACTCATTCAGAATCAAAGGAGAAGCGATCGCTAAAAATAACGGCGAAAATCCCATTAACGGTATAGTTAAAGATATATCTCCAAAACGCAACGCCCTCATATATAAAATGCCGCCAATAGTAGATAGAGTAGCATCAGCTAACAAAGCCCACCAAAAATCTTTCCCGATGGTAGGTATTGGGTTAGGTGATAATAACAACCAAGGAATATAAATAATTAGAGTAAATGCCCTTAATGCCCACGCAACTAAATACTCATCTAAGGGTTGATTGCCTTTATTTGTCACAACTTTACTAAAGACATCTCGCAGAGATTCAAAGGTAGCCGCCGCCAGTGAGAAATATAGCCAAGTCATGGATTCAGTAAATGTAGGGTGTGTTAACGTCAGCGTAACTTTCCAACAACCTCTTAGGGTTTGCTGAGAAAGTCTTTTTGTGGAAATGGGGAATAGGTAATAATGGGGAAACATAAAATTAATTACCCAATCACCAATCACCAATTATGCAAGTAATACCAGCAATTGATTTATTAGAAGGTCGTTGTGTACGCCTATATAAAGGCAACTATGCACAATCGCAAGTATACAGCGAAAACCCCGCCGAAACTGCGAAAATGTGGGTAGACCAAGGTGCAACCAGATTACACTTAGTTGACTTAGATGGGGCAAAAGCTGGTAAAATCGTTAACCTAGCAGCCATTGAAGCCATCTGTAATGTAGTCTCAGTACCCATTGAAGTTGGTGGAGGTTTACGCGATCGCTCTAGTGTTGTACAATTATTTAATCTCGGTGTGCAATGGGGTATCCTGGGAACTGTGGCAGTCGAACAACCCCAGCTAGTCCAAGAACTTTGTCAAGAATTTCCCCAACAGATTATAGTTGGCATAGATGCCCGTAATGGTTTAGTTGCTACACGCGGTTGGTTAGAAACCTCGGAAGTTTTAGCTACCCAACTCGCTACCCAAATGCAAGAATTAGGTGCAGCAGCTATCATCTACACCGACATCAACCGTGATGGTACATTACAAGGACCGAATTTAGACGCATTACGAGAACTCGCAGCAGCAATTTCTATACCCGTCATCGCTTCTGGTGGTGTTAGTTCTGTTACCGATTTGTTAAGTTTATTATCTTTAGAACCCCAAGGAGTCACAGGTGTAATTGTGGGTAAAGCTTTGTATACTGGGGATATCTTGTTAAATGAAGCTTTAAAAGCCATTGGTCCTGGACGTATTCAAGATATTCCACCCAATTTGGATTTTTCTAGCTTTGCTTAAATAGGTGACATCAGTAATATCTCTGATAGATTTCGGGAATAATAGATATTGCTGATGTAGATAAAATCGGCACTAAATAAATATTACAGATAAATCTCATGTCTAACCAAAACAGTAATTCCAATCAAAATAACCAAAAAGCGCAAACAAATAATAAAGCCAAAAGTAAAAGACCACAACCACCAAAAGGACTAGGAAAACCAAAGACAGAATAGATTAATTGATAATTGATAATTGATAATTGATAATTATCAATTATTTATTATTGATGGTTCTGCATTACATATTATGCTAAATTGCGTTTATCAAAACGATGAACCCCTTGCCACGCAATAAATACTGGCATTATTTATGGCTTGCTGATAGCGTAGCGTGGCGTTAGCCATATAAATCTGAAAACTTTACAGGTAAAGGGTTTTAGCTATTTTGACTTGTACTGAGCGACTTGTACTGAGCGACTTGTACTGAGCGACTTGTACTGAGCGACTTGTACTGAGCGCAGTCGAAGTAAGTCGAAGTAAGTCGAAGTAAGCCGAAGTGCTTTCAAAAGTGCAAGCTTGTATGAGGTGGCAACTGAAAAACCTTGCATTTAATTCCTACTTAAAGAAAAAATCGTTCCTATCCAACTTATGACTTACGCAAGATGTGACTGAAAACCTTATTCTTGCCTAGGGGTAATTCATGAATTACCCCTACTTTCGTTCCCTTTTGCGTAAGTCCTGCAACTCTTGAAACTGTCACCTGTCACTGGTCCTTCACAGATAACTTTTTCAGCAAACCCAATACCCCGAATTCTAGTCGAGGGAATGTCAATTAACCAGAATAAATCACCAAAGTGGTTGAAAATACTTGTTCATTGCGAGGAAATGTGATTTATGATATATTTGAGTTGTGATATTCAATACAATCAGCCCAAAATAGCTACTCTGCAATCAATGTAGATGATGAGTAGTTAAGCAATTATCAAGACGAGTACAGTCTCAAAACCTTGTGCCATCAATGTATACCACTGAATTAACTAAATATTCTGCTAAAGCGGAACTTGGACAAACTAGCCGCATTCTAGTAGTAGAAGATGAAGAACTCATCCGAGAAATGCTAGTTATGGCTTTGGAAGAAGAAGGTTATGAAGTCATCACTGCTAATGATGGACGATCTGCTGTAGAGTATCTCAGAAATTGCGGATCCAATTCAGAAGAATCTGCTTTTGATTTGGTAATTTTAGACTTGATGCTACCGCAAATTAATGGATTAGATATTTGCAGGTTATTGCGTCATCAAGCTAACTCAGTACCTATTTTGATTCTCAGTGCTAAGGGTAGTGAAACTGACCGAGTTCTGGGTTTAGAAGTAGGAGCAGATGACTATTTAACCAAGCCATTTAGTATGCGGGAACTGGTGGCTAGATGTCGCGCCCTGCTCCGTCGGCAACGTTTAAGTAATTTACCATCAATACCCGTACTCAAGTATAAAGATATTAGTTTGAATCCTCAAGAATGCCGGGTGTTGGTGCGGGGAAAAGAGGTAAATTTATCACCAAAAGAATTCCGCTTGCTGGAACTATTTATGAGTTATGCTCGTCGAGTATGGTCACGGGAGCAATTGTTAGATCAGGTATGGGGACCTGATTTTCTAGGTGATAGCAAAACAGTAGATGTGCATATCCGCTGGTTACGGGAAAAGTTAGAGCAAGATCCCAGCCATCCAGAGTATATTGTGACTGTGAGAGGTTTTGGCTATCGTTTTGGCTAATTGGTGCATATAGTTGTTAGTTTTGAGTAATTAAATAGCAACTAACGACTCAAATGTTCTTATTGGGATTTCTTCTGGGTTTGGCAGTCGGCCTTGGTTTTTGGCTTTGGCAACAGTTTCAACTCAATAGTTATTTGGAGCGAGTGATCCAGCCTTTAAACTCCCATTCTTATAAAATAGCATTGCCTGTACTCCCCCGCTTACGGCAGGAAATGTCAATGGTGAAGCAACAGCAACAAGATTTGCAGTTGTCATTGCAAACCTACAAAGAACTGCTTGATTCTGCACCTTTAGGATATTTGCAAGTAGATGAGGAAAATCAACTATTATGGTGTAATCAGCAAGCACGGGAAATATTGCATCTGCAAAGGTGGCAACCTGGACAGGTGCGCTTATTGTTAGAGTTGGTAAGGTCTTATGAACTTGATCAATTAATTGAGCAAACCCGTGATTGGCAAAAACCGCAGGTGCGAGAATGGATTTTTCACCCTTCCCGTGATCATGCTAAAGCTATGTTAGAGTTAAAGCCTTTGGCTTTGGAGGCTACCAGTTTACCTTTACCAGCAGGACAGGTAGGTGTATTCTTAGAAAATCGCCAACCATTGCTAGATATGAATCAGCAGCGCGATCGCTCTTTTTCTGATCTCGCTCATGAACTGAGAACACCCCTCACTTCTATTCGTCTGGTAGCAGAAACCCTGCAAAGCCGTTTAGATCCGCCCTTGAATCGTTGGGTGAAGCGTTTGATGCAGGAAGTTGACCGGTTGATTAATTTGGTGCAAAGTTGGTTAGAACTAACACAAATGGAAACTAACTCCACCATGTTGTTACATCTGGAAACGGTGGAAGTGCGATCGCTGATTTTCTCAGTGTGGGAAAATTTAGAGCCATTAGCGCAATATCACAATCTTAATCTTTCTTATTCCGGTTTAGAAAGCATCAGCATCCAAGCTGATAAATCCCGCATTCACCAAGTATTTGTCAATTTATTAGATAACTGTATTAAATACACCCTCCCTCACACTAATATTCACATTGAAGTTAACGTGATTTCTGTGAGTGAATTTATGATGAACGATCATCAATCTCAACTATTGGAAATTAATATCATTGATTCTGGTCTTGGTTTTGCGCCTATAGATTTACCCCACGTCTTTGATCGATTTTACCGAGGAGACAAAGCCAGACACCATGAGCCTGAAAGTAGTGAAACCGCAATTACTGGTAGTGGTTTAGGTTTGTCCATCGTCCGCCAGATTATCATAGCCCACGGTGGCACAATCAAGGCCATGAACCATCCCGAAACCGGTGGTGCTTGGATACAAATTCACCTGCCTCAAGTCATGGCAAACCCACTAAGTGAAGACTATAGTTAAGAATATATAAAATTTTGAGATTAAAGATGTGAAAGCTGTTTTTTATAATCCCAACTTTGAACGACCTGAACCTGAACGCAGCATTAGGCGTTTAGAGCGCGATATATTGCGTATGGGAGCTTTGGTAGAACAATCATTTCGCCTGAGCCATCAAGCTTTATTTAATCGCGATTTAACCGCAGCCGAGAAACTTCCCCGATTAGATAAAAAAATTGACCACTTTTATAGACAAATAGAATCAGATTGTACATCCATGATGACACTGCAAGCACCTACACCTCAAGAGTTACGTTGTTTTAGTGCCTTTATGCAATTAGTACGAGACTTAGAACGTATTGGAGATTATGCCAAGGATTTAGCGGAAATAGCCATTAAAATATTTCCTTATCCACCTCATCCTT
>NZ_BJCE01000013.1:0-46321 GCF_005402885.1 Sphaerospermopsis reniformis | reverse complement strand
AAAAGTGTGCATTTTTTGGGATTTCAAGAGATGGCAAAGAAATTTTCAAATCTTCTCCTGACTCCTGACTCCTGACTCCTGACTCCTATGCCCTCACGGAAAGACTTTCTCAGCAACCCCTAATTATATATTTGAGAAAATCAAGTAAAAATCACTCCAGGAGTAAGAGTAATGATACAAAACATACCAAAACATGATATTTTATATGAAACCGATTTTCTTGCTTGGTGTGAAAAAACAGTTACTCAACTCAAAGCAAAAGATGTAGAAAATTTTGATTTTGAACATTTAATAGAGGAGATTGAAAGTCTGGGAAAAAGCGAAAGACGGGAATTAAGAAATAGATTATTAGTTTTGATAGCGCATATTCTCAAACGGATGTATGTTAACAGTTCTGAAAACTTCAATGGATGGGAAGTAACTATTGTAGAACAACGAAAACAAATCAAAGTTTTATTGAAAGAATCTCTTAGCTTACAACCTTATCTAGCACAAATATTTACAGAAGTTTATGCTGATGCTTTAGATATTGTTTCCGTTGATTATAAACAAACAGATTTTCCTGATACATGGCCATTTGATTTTGGTACAGATTTACTTTTATCTGCAAAATATTGGGAGCATAATCTGTAACTTGCATTCTAAACATTTAACCAAAACTTTCCACCATATAAATATCATTACCTGAATCAGCAACTACCATAAAACTACTATCATCACTTGCTAAATTCAAACTTCCATAAATACCACTTCTGAGAACTTTAATCAACATTTGTGGTGAAAAAGATTCTAATTCCACAAAATTACCCGCATCTAACCAAGCTAACTCTTCCGCAGTTAAATTCTGACGAATTTCTAACGGTAATTCTTTGGATTTTTTAGCTAAATACTCTGCATTTTGAATAAACATACCTCGCTTATTAGCAAGAATTTGACGCGGTAATAAACCCACATCAATAATAGTCACCTCACTATTTAAAAACCAATTTTCACTGGTGTGGAGATGATAGACCAAACTCACACCTTTAGGACTACAATCATGGAATGCAAAAACTTGTAAATTGGGGTTACGTCGTAGCATGTCCATTGTTGTATTAAAAATGCTTTGGGGATAACCATTAACACTAAGAATTGCACAGTTATTTTCAAAATGGAAATTATTAGCAATTAATAATTGTGCAATGTTAGCACTATCACAAACAACCAATCTATCAAAACTATAAGCAGTCACATCGGGGTTAATAGATGCAGGTGAAATTTGATTTTGTGGTTCAGGTAAAATTCTATCAATCATACCATTAACTGTTTGCCAATTTTCCAACCAACCATCTAAATTGGATTGAGTAACTAAAAATTCCTGTGGTAAATTTCCCACTCTTCCTAACTGTCTAGTTCCTAAAAATATTGACAACATTCCTAAAATGACCAACATACAAAAAATAGGAAACGAGTTTACGGTTAAACTTACCAATATTCCCAATACTAGAATTAATATTCCCACAATGCGTAAAGTTTTAGCACTTGCTTTGCGACTTGCAGTAGTTAATTTACTTGATTTGGTGTTATTAAATAAGTAGAAAATAGTCGCTGCTTGATAAACTAAATTAGCAACCAGAAAAGAATTAGGTAAAAAAGCACTTGTTATTCCTCCGACAAAGAGAGTAACCCAAATATTGAAAAAGAAATATAAAAACACAAAACTACGGGTTTGAAATGCTTTGTTTCGGATGCGATTATCTAAAAAATATAAAAGCTGCTTAGGTGTAAAATATAAAGTATGATTAGCAGAAATATCTGCCAATATTTTAGCAAACATGGGATCTGTAATTTTCAAAGTCCCCATTGTTGTGGGTTCAAAAACAAAAGGATGATGACATTGTTTACATCTTCCGTTGTTTGCTGTTCTATCTTTTAAATTGTTATCAGTTCCGCAGTTAATACATTTCATAAGTTTTTTGGTAATGGGTAATTGGTAATGGGTAATTGGTAATGGGTAATTGGTAGGATATTTAAACTATTTGATTATTCAGTAAAACACTGTAATCTTCTCGTTTTCTAATTAACCGATGAGTACCATTTTCTAATAACACCTCCGCAGGTTTAGGACGATGTAAAAAATGAGAAGACATAGCATAACCATAAGCACCCACATCTAAAATAGCGATTATATCACCAATTTCTAAAGCGGGAAGTTGGCAGTTTTTAGCTAAATAATCCCGTGAATAAGTCGTATTTCCACAAACATCCGTGATATAATTTGTGATATACTTTTCATAAGTTTGATTTTTCCAACTTACAATTTCTCGATAACCTCCATGAACAGCAGGAACAGAAAGATTAGCTACTGTAGAATCTACACCTAAAATTTGTTTATTACCTTGCCATTTTACAGATACAACTTGAGCTAACAAAGTTCCAGAACCAGCTATAGCAGCGCGTCCTGGTTCAATAATCAAATTAATATTTTTCCCTAAATTGCCAATTCTTTGACTTAACTCATCTCCAAAAAATTCCCAATTAAAAGCAATTTTATCATGATGATAGGGATAACCAAAACCACCACCAAAATCTAAATATTGCCAATCTGGTAAATTTTCTGCTATGGATATTACCTCATCAATAACATTAGTAAAAGCAGAAGTCGCATTAGTTCCCGTACCCCGATAAAAATGCAATCCTGTAATTTTTAAACCAGCATCTCTAGCAATAGAAACTGCCTGATCAAAATCTGCTATACTAACACCAATGCGACTATCTTCAGAAACATTCAACCTTAATCCAATCTTTAAATCTTCCTTCTCTTTGCGTCTTTGCGTCTTTGCGTGAGATAATAAAACCTCACACAACAAACGCAACTGAGAAATACTATCTAAATTTAAAGTATTTACACCCCAATTTAAAACCTGTTCCATTTCCTCCCGACTTAAATTACTACCGCTATAGACAATTTCTGAAGGTGTAAAACTAGCATTTAAACCCAAATAAATATCACCTGGTGTATTAGCATGAAGTCCCCAACCAGCATTTTTAAATATCTTCAATAACGCAATATTCCCGTTAGTGACACTAGCAAAATAAAACCGAGTTTGAGGATAATGGAAAGAGTTAGTAATATGGGAAATAGTTTGATTTAAAATATCACCATCATAAACATATAAAGGAGAATCGTAAATATTTAATAATTCCTCAGCAAGTTCTTGAGAAAATGGAGTTAATAATTTTGCAGTTTCTTGTAATGTTTCCATAAACCACGAGGTAATAAAAACGGATGCTTCCAAGACTTTGATCCTAGTTTTACACCAAAAACGTGAAAATACCAAAGTTCCCACATAATAAGTAACCAAAGTATCTCACCTATGCGTCGTCCTTGAATATGTCCTCCCAGTTCTCCGGTAATAATTTTTGTTGCTATATCAGGGTAAAAAATATTTTCCGCTTCTAGTATACCCGGATTTAACCAATTACCAAGATCATGCCAAAAATTATTTACACACCAAGAGGTTAGGGGAACACCCATACCCCGCTTTTGTCTCCAGACTATTTCCGATGGTAGCAAATTTTCTACAGCGCGTTTCAAGATATACTTTTCACAAGCACCTTGTAAACAGAGTTCACCAGATAGCTGAAAAGTCCATTTTGCTAAATTTAAATCACAAAAAGGCGATCGCACATTTAAACCATGCACAAAACTTAACGCAGTTGCACGGGGATGAATATTTTGCGCTCCCTTTAACATCAAACTAGCACGACGCAGACGATGTAACAACGAAGGACAAAAACGACTATCTAACCCATCCAACAGCCATTCCTGAGCATTTAAACCTTGAATCTGAGCATAAATATCCGGTTGATACACCCTAGATTCATAACCCCAGAGACGGTGAAAAGTTCGCAAATATTGTGAAATAAAATCTTCATTTTTATGGGGATGTTCACCTTGATAAATACCCGCAGCAATTAAAGGTTTATTAGTCCAACCGGCAAATAATTGATCACCACCTTCACCATTAAAAATCACTTTAGTTTCTTGAGAAGCAACTTTATTTAAAAGATATAAAGGAACAGTCACACCATCACCAAAAGGTAAATCTAAAGCTTTAACAGTAGGAATAATTGCGTTTTTAATATTTTTCGGACTTGCATCAACCTTAATAATAGGAATATTCAAAAACTCTGCCACCTGTTTCCCATAATAATACTCAGAAACTCCAAATTCACCAAAATCTAAACTATAAGCGCGAACCTTCACCCCCAATTGTACCAACAAAGCAGCAACAATAGAAGAATCCAAACCCCCAGAAAGAAAAACCCCCACAGGTTCATCTTTTACATCAGCAACTTGCCTTTCTACCGCATTTTTTAATAAACTTTGTAATTGAGAAACTGCGGTATTTTCATCTGTAATTTGTTCCTGAGATTCATACCATTGATAATTGTAATTATTTATTACCTGATAATTACCAACGTTATCAATATTAAAAATCACCTCAGTTCCCGCACCGACAGAAAACACCCCACTAACAGAAGTTACAGGAGTAGGAACATAAGAAAAACAAGAATAACCATATAAACCAGAAATACAAACTTCCGGTTTATCCATTATTTCCAAAAGCAAATCTAACCGAGAAGCAAACCAAACAGTATTATTTTGACAACTCCAAAATAAAGGAACTTTACCAAAAACCTCCCTACCCAAAATCAAACTATCATCTTCCACCCTCACCCAAACATCAGCATCAGAAAAACCCGAAGCAGAAACAGCAGCAATAGTATTTCCTTCTATCTCCGGTACAGACTCACAACCCACATAAACCACATTCCAAACAAACCTTTCTCCCTCCCCTCCTCTCTCTGCGTCTCTGCGTCTCTGCGTGAGTTTTTCTTCCTTCTTCTCACCCCAATAACCGATAAAATGATAGGATAACATAACTATTGCACAACAAAAATTTCTTCACTAATTTTTCTCCCATCCAGCAACATTTCCACCTGCCAATTACCCACAGGTGCAGTAGAATTAATCGTATACTTACAATGAGTATTCCAAATGGAAGTAGTTATATCTTTAGTATCATAAGCATTTTGTTTCACAATTTTTCCACTAGGAGCAATCCAATTACAACTAAGAGATAACCTTTTACCTATCGGTGCATCTTTCAAAGTTACACGATAAAAAACTTCACCATTAGCTTGACGAGAAACAGTTTTTATATCAACTTCATCAGCCAAAGTAATTCTATCTTGTTGAGCAGAAACATTAGCTAATAAGGAAGCCTGTTGTTGATTAAAAAATACTAAACTTCCAACAGTAATCATAATTGCCCCAACCACCCCAAAAGCTATCAACTTATTACGACGTTGTTGCACCTCTAAAGCTTGACGACGACGCAACTGAATCAAAGCTTCATCTAACAACTCTGGAGGTAAATTTAACTCTTGTAAAATTTGCTGAATTTGCTGTTGGTCAAATTCAGCTTCTTGACGTAATTGTAAACCTTGAACTTCAGCAATAATTTGATTTAACTGTTCCTGCGTTATTCGCTGGTTCATATTGCAATCGACTTACTTTTTTACTGGTGGATAAAAGATAATAGGATTTAAGTGTGATTTATGTCAGCAGTCAGGAGTCGTAGGAGCGAAGCATTCGGAAAATAACCTGTGATCAAAATTGATAAGCTGTTACACAGCTAAATTGTATAATCCTAATGTTCTGAACTCTTGTTTAACAGGCAAGATGCCTGTTCCACTTATACAAATTAAATGCACAACAGCTTAATTTATCGCCTGAATGCTTCGCCCTTAACAGAGCTATTTTTTTATTTTTTTCATTTTCAGCAAGCATTATCTTTGTTTTTCCAACTTTCTGCCTTCTGCCCCTAAAACCAAGGGTCCAGTTTTCACCTAACACCATAACTAGCTAACATAGAAACCGCCAACTCGTTATCATATCAAAGTAAAAACCAGACCCAGTAGAAAGTTTAGGTAATCAATAGGTAATTAGAGAATTACCGATTTTAGCGTCTACCACGATAAGGAACTTCATTCAAGTAATCAATGTCAAAAGAAGAGATTCTTTGAGCATAGTTACCCTTACCAGACAGAGAAGCGGCCATATCTGCAAACTTGCCAGGATCGCCTTCTCTGAGACGTTTTGTTTTCGCCTTTGCAGTGTAGAAGTTTTCCAACACAAAGCGCCAGTCGGTTCTGACTGTACCTGCTGTTTCTTGGAAGTCCACACCGTAACGAGGAGTAACCAAGTTATAGGGACGACCTTCCATGCGTTTACGTTGGTAAGGTACGGTGTTATCACCAAAGTTTTGGTTATATTCTTCGCTGTCTACCAAAGCATCAACAAAGCCATCAAAACCCTTAGTACCAATAACAATTGACCAAGCAATTTCTTCTTCTTTGTTGTAAGCAGAACGACCCAAAATCCGCTTGAGGGTGATATCTACTAAACGGTAGTTGTTGTTAACAGAAACAACTAAACGATAGAAAGCTTCGGATTTAGCTAAACCACGAATGAAGTCTTTAACAGACAAAGAACCATTTTTCAGTTGAGATTCTAAAGTAATTTGGCGGTTAAACTTCAAAATTTCATGTTCGCTGAAAACTTGGCGATAGGAAGCCCAAATGATGCTTTGAATGTCAGTGTAAGAACTAACATCTTCTAAACGGTAGATATAAGGAGTATCTTCGTTTTTATCAGCAACACCGAAACTGCTAACGCGGTGGTTTTGGGTAGATGGTTTGTATTGAAGTAATGGCAGTGCCATGCTGCGTCTTTCCTCTTGTTGATAAATTCGTTTCGTTTAAAAACAGAATTGGGTTTGTTTCAAAACAGAATTAGGTTTGATCACTAAAATTCCCAATTCGCACTTTAACTATTTTCTCTCATTAGGTTACATACCTAATTAAGAGATTTAACGAACTGGGAAACTAGCACTAGGACTGATAGACACAGGAACACCTGCGGGTACTGTTTCCCTAGTAGTATCGGGAATTGCAATGTTAGCTGTGCTAACTGGTGTGTAAGTAACAATCCTGATATTAACAGCAGCAGCCATTTTCATGAAGTCACTGATACTACCGGGTTTGTAGCGTTCAGCTTCTAGCTTATCCCGCCAATAGTCAGCATAGCGGGGTGTGACTAAATTAAAGGGTCTATCTTTATAACGTCGGCGTTGGTAAGGAACAATATTTTCCCCAAAGCAGCTTTGATACTCTTGAGAATCTATCAAAGCATCCACAAAACCATCCCAGCCATCGGTAGCAATTTTGATAGACCAAGCGATTTCTTCATCTTTGTTATAAGGCGCACGACCTAACAACCGCTTGAGTCCAATTTCTACTAAGCGATAATTAGAATTGGTTTTAATTACCAAATCCTGGAAAGCGTCAGATTTAGCTAAACCCCGGATGAAATCACGGACAGTAATAGCTTTATTTTTTACCTGAGATTCTAAATTACTTTGGCGGTAGAATTTGAGGATGACGTGTTCGCTAAAAAGTTGGCGATAAGCAGCCCAAATCAATTCTTCAACTTCACCACCAAAAGCATAATCTTCAATGCGGTAAACTCTGGGAGTATCTTCGTTGGGTACTTCGTAACCAGCAACCCGTTGGTTTTGTGAACTGGGTTTATATTCTAGTAAAGGTATTGCCATATTTTATGTTGTTTGTAAGTGGTAATGGGTAATTGGTAATGGGTAATGGGTAAACTTTTTACTGTCCACCAGTCACCAGTCACCTATGCCCTAATTTTTCGCGATCGCCGGGATATAGCTGTAAGGTAGAGAAACTGCTACTGGTTTAATGGTTACTTCTTCTGTGGTGACATCCCGTGAAGTGTCGGGAATTTCCAAAGTTTTCACTTGAGAAGTCACAGCAGCAATTGTTCTTTGGTAGTTGCGTTCAGGAGTAATGATGTTTCCAGCCATTGCCAAGAAGTTAGCTGGAATAGCTTTGCGGATATCTTCAGTGGTGAGAGTTCCCGAAGTGCGGATGCTGTAGAAGGAACGATAACCAAAAGAACGCATACTTTGGGTATCGCGCCAATTGGCATTGTAACGGGGGTTAACTAAGTTAAAAGGACGTGAACCAAAGCGACGACGTTGATAAGGTACGATATCATCACCAAAGTTGTTGAGGTACTCGTCAGAGTCTAACAACGCATCAATAAAGCCATGTACGCCTTTGGTAGCAATAACAATAGACCAAGCAATTTCTTCATCTTTGTTGTAAGCTGCCCGTCCCACAAACCGCTTGAGGATAATATCAACTAAGCGATAGTTAGAGTTAACCTCTGCTACTTGGCTGCGGAAAACATCTGATTTACCCAAACCCCGGATAAAATCACGAACAGTAATAGCCCGGTTTCGCAGTTGAGATTCTAAAAATTTTTGACGATAACTGCTTAAAATCAGATGTTCGCTAAAAATCTGCCGATATCCTGCCCAAATAATTGCATCAACATCTTGATCTGATGTGGCGTAGTTCAGTTTATAAACGGTTGGGGTGTCTTCGTTGGGAACTTCGTAACCTTCGACACGCTGATTTTGTGAAGAAGGAGAATATTCTAAAAGTGGTATTGACATCTTGACTTTTACCTTGTTTTATGGTGATGCTGAAATTTAAAATCCCAAACTGGTAGAAGCTAATTGGCTAGAGTGTCGATTCAGTAATGCTAGGTAATATGTTTTTACCTTGTAGGGGCGAAGCATTCGGACAGAATATGAACTGGTTTCAGCGATAGGTTATCACCCAAATGCTTCGCCCTGACGATTAATGAATCGGTGTTCTAGAAGCCAATTGAATGCGAGCGCAAACAGCTTTTTCACTATCATGAGCCAGCATTTCTTGGAATCGAGTTAAGATGATTTCTCGAACCTCCGCTATTTTTGCCAAAGACTGTAAACCAACAATGGCAGCATAACGAATTGACCAGTCTGTATCTTGACAAATTAACAGCAATGTTTCTAAAGCGCGATTGATAGCTGTTTGACGTTCAGCAATGCCTAATTGAGACCAGTTTAAATTTCCTAATCCTTTAGCAGCAGCACGGCGCACACTAGGCGCGAAGTCTGTAGCAGCAGCGGTGATTAACACATCTAAAGCACGGGGATCGGCGATCGCAGCTAAGGTGCGGATCGAATAAGCCCGTGCGCCATAGTTATAATCATCAATTTGTTCTAGCAATTGGGGTACTGCTATTTCTCCCAATTCTGTGAGTCCTGCTACTGCCACCACCGCTGCTGCTGGGTTATTGTAACCAAAAACAGCGATTAAGGTAGAAATGGCCTCTGGATCTTTAGCTGCTGCTAGGTTCTTCACTGCTGTCACCATTTGCGCTGATGTTTCCGCTTGGTTGACAGCATTAATTAGTTCATTCATGTCTCAGTGGTCAGTAGTTGGAAGGTGACAGTAAGAAGGCAAGAGGCAAGAGGCAAAAGTTTATTCTTCCCAATCACCAATCACCAATTACCAATCACCAATCACCAACTTATAAAAGTGAATCCATCAGGTGCATGACTCGGACTGCCTGATCAGAAACGCAATCTAATCCATCCGCAAGTTGATGTTCTAACAATCCTTTAAGCGCCATGAGTTTAAAACTATTTTCTGCCTGAGCTTGGGCGATCGCATCAGCAGCAGCCATATACCCAATCGCTCCCAAATCCCCCAAAATAGAGCGCCGCAATTTCAGATCACTGCTTTGCATCATTGTCACCAAAAATTCCCCATACTGAGAATCTTGGGTGAGTTGATACATAGCCCTAGCTGCGGAGCATTGCACCCTTGTGACTGGATGCTCTAAAAAAGGCTGAATTAGGGAAATAGCCTCAGTTGCACCAATAGCTCCCAAGGCTTCTAATACTGCCTGATATGGTTGGGTAAGATGGGGGCGGCCTGGTACTTGCACGGCCTTGGCAACACCCCCATCTAGCATTTTGATCAGTGCTGCTAATGCTGCTTTAGCGTTCAGCATTGCTAAAGATTGGGCTGCTGCTTCCCGCACATAAAAATCTGAGCATTCCAAACACTGAATCAAGCCCGGTATAGCTTTAGGACTGCCCAATTTTCCTAATGCTCGGGCTGCATTTCTTCGGAGTGGATAACCTCCTAGTTCTGTTTTGTCAGCTTCATCCTCTAACGCTGTCATCAGTGCGTCTACGGCTTCTGGCTGACTGACTCGAAATTTACCCAACCACCAAGCGGCATAATAGCGGAGACTTAAATCTGATGATTGCAGGTTGGCGATCGCTTGCTCTGGTGTCAACTGCGCCCCATTTTCGGCAGAATATTCTGACGTACTGGGTTCTATCATGACCAGGGCTTTATGATTCTGCTACAGTCAAAGGTTCAATTTTGACAATTCTGCCACCTAAGCGGCTGATCCGCTGCATTTCTTCAGTCATCCGGCTGTAGGGTACGGTCATAAATACGCTACCGCTACGACGAATGCTGAAATTATTTTTGTCGGTTTCTTGGTTTTGCTTTAAGCCCACAACTTCATAACGAAATACACGGCTTGCAGATGAAGAAACGCTACTAGCACCAAGTGTAGTTTGACCGAACATTACTTCTAAATCTCCTCTTGATGGGGTATACCAACAAACAGCACTCTACCTTATGTGGATATAACGCTGACAATTTTGCCACCGGATCGGTGAATTTGCTGCATTTT
Organism: Sphaerospermopsis reniformis; assembly: GCF_005402885.1. NCBI lineage: Bacteria > Bacillati > Cyanobacteriota > Cyanophyceae > Nostocales > Aphanizomenonaceae > Sphaerospermopsis > Sphaerospermopsis reniformis. The sequence goes on along the minus strand of NZ_BJCE01000013.1, from coordinate 35,637 downwards.
GTCTAAAAGGCGCTCATAAGGTACAATGAAAGTTGTGCTGCTGCGGCGCACGCTGGGGAATCCTGGATTGCGTATGCCCGCTACTTCAATTCGGTAAACGCGATCCGATTGCCCTACAGCATTACCTAAGTTTTGTTTGGGAGCGTTATCCGCAGTGGGACGGAATGCCCAATTATTATTGCTACCGGATGGACCGACAACGGAGGAAGCTTTGTTACTTGCTAATTCCCTCGCCAAACGTGATTTGCTACCTTCTACCTGAGCAGTATCACTATTGGCATATCCACGGTACAAACGGAACATCCGGGTAAAACCAGCAGATGTTTGTCCTGGTTGAAAATCAAACCCGCGATAATATGGAACAACATTGTCGCCAAAGTTGTTTTGATACTCCATCGAATCTATATAAGAGTCGATTTCTGCATCGTAACCCTCGTTAATATATAAGTCTAAGTGGTATGTCACCTCAGACTCATTCAGAGGAGCGCGACCCAACAAATGTTTATAGTTGAGTTCAATCAACCGAGTTTGGAAACTGTTATAGAAGAATTTGGATTTGTAGAGTTCTGACTTAGCTATACTCCGCACAAACTCACGCACGCTCAAATTGCCATCACGCAAAAGTGACTCTGCACTCTTCAAGCGATCTGAAGCCAGAATATAGTCGTTTCCTAAAACTTGGCGATAAACGGCTTTGATCACCATTTCCACTTCTTCGCGGCTGGCTTTGGGGCGTAGTTCAACTCGACGTGAATCACTAAAAGGCTCAGTTCCCAGCCTAGACGCTGCTGCTGTAATTGCCATTGTTTTTCCCCTTTGATTAGCAATTTTGATTAGCAATACTGCTCTTTCTAACCAATTGCTGGTTGCATCAAGTTGGTTATTTGTTAGCTATAGCCACAGATAAGGTAATCAGGACATTAATTAACTGGTGATACAAACTTTAGTGATCAGAAAACTATTATCGCTGTCACCTGTCACTTGTCACCTGTCACCTGTCACCTGTCACCTAACATACATAAAACTATGCCCGGAGCGAGATCCAACTGCTAGGTGATTCAGTCTAGTCGAGTGAAAAGAGATTCCCCACGAAAACTGATTTAACCCCAAAGGGATAAACTTCATCCAGCACTTGTACCCTTCTCCGGGCAAGAAGCTATCTAGCTGAGAGCGTTGATAGCGTAGTCAATGTAGGTGTTAGCTTCGTTAGCAGCTTGGCCGCTCAAACCGTGGTTGCCTTTGATATATTTCAAAGCTTCAACATACCAGCTAGGAGACAAATCAAATGCGCTGTTGATTTCAGCCAAACCAGCAATTAGGAACTCATCCAAAGGACCTGTGCCACCAGCAACCAAGCTGTAAGTGATGATGCGGAGGTAGTGACCAACGTCACGAGCGCACTTAGACTTACCACGAGCATCAGCAGCAAATTGAGCGCCTGGTGTAGAGGTGGTGTAGGGAAATTTGCTGTATACGGCGTTAGTAGCACCATCAATCAGCTTTTGAGCGTTAGCTGTCAAACCACGAGCAGCTTCCATGCTGGCAGCAGCACGTACAAAACGACCGTTAACAGCTTGTAATTCTGTGTTGCTCAGGAAACGTCCTTGGGTATCAGCAGATGCGATAGCTTCGGTAATTGGGGTTTTCATGGTCTAATTTCTCCTTGATTGGTTTCGTATCTTGTTGGAATAGCTAGATTTTTAGCTGTGGACTACTTGTACTTGTTTGTACTTGTTGATTAAACAACGTTGATTAAACAACAGCAGCAGCAGCACGATCAAAGTAGCTTGCCAATTCAGAAACTAAAGAACTGCAATCACCTTTGGTGATACCGTTGGGATCGTTAACGATATTGATAGCAGCTTCTTTCATTTTTTGAACACCAACAGCTACGGAAGCACCAGGAGTACCCAAAGCTTGGTAAGTTTCACGTAAGCCATTTAAGCAACGGTCATCGAGAACACTAGCGTCACCAGCCAATGCAGCGTAGGTAACATAGCGTAAGATGATTTCCATGTCGCGCAGACAAGCAGCCATGCGACGGTTGGTGTAAGCGTTACCGCCAGGAGCGATCAATTGGGGCTGTTCTTCAAATAAAGCACGAGCAGCGTTGGTAACGATATCTTTAGCGTTGCTGGTGATGCGGTTAACAACGTCCAAACGCTTGCTACCAGCAGCTACAACTGCTGTCAAAGCATCTAGTTGTTCGGTGCTTAAGAATTCGCCTCTAGCGTCAGCTTGAGTAACAACCTTGGAAAATACATCTAATGTCATGGACTCTAATCTCCTAATTACTTAGTTGAGAGTTGTGTTGATTGAAACAGGTGCTGTTTTATCAATCAGGAATGGATGCTCAAAAACAATGAGTTAATCAAAGCTAAGTTGTTGTCTACTTCTTTTCTCATTTTCTCGTCTATCTTCCTGAAGGCAGAAATATGAGAATCAGAGGTAATTTTATGAGAAACCAGCCAACGAGATTGGATTGGTTGCCTCGTTTAACTTTGCTCTGTTTTTGAACCCCTCCAGATTAGTTTATACACTGCTATAGAGACTTTATTTGTTACAATTTATGAATAAATAAGATCAGGTAATAAGAAAAGCCTCAAGTCCTTTACATATAAGGGGTGTATACCCGAAAAGTTACTAATTTTCGTTACAAAACTTCATTAAGTTTGTAGATAAGAAGAAATTTTATACATTTTATATTAATTTAATGATTCTGAAACCATATACCAATACTCAACTACAGGTATTTTGGGATCATATCTAGACCCAGTAGTTTATATTAAAGAATGTAAAATTTACATTTCTAAATATTGTTGAGAACCTGTTAAATTAACCTCCCAGGGGGGATTTCAGGGATGTGGGGACTGGGGACTGGGGACTGGGGACTAGGTACTGGGGACTAGGGACTGGGGACTGGGGACTGGGGACTGGGGACTGGGTAATATTATTCCCAATCACTAATCACCAATCACCAATCACCAATCACCTACGACGGAGGACTTCTAATAGCGTTGTAAAGGTTTGGGGCAGAGGTGCGGTTACTTCAATCCAATCTCCAGAAATGGGATGCTGTAACTTGAGTCGCCAAGCGTGTAATGCTTGACCGGGCAAATTTACCCCTATAGAACGACCAGAACCATAAACAGGGTCGCCGACTATAGGATGACCGATTTTGGCACTGTGGACGCGAATTTGATGAGTACGCCCTGTTTCTAACTGGAAATGGATCAAGGTGTAGTTCCCCAGCCTTTCTTTCACTTGCCAATGGGTTATGGCTGACCTACCCCCCTCTTCTATGGGGACTATGGCCATTTTTTTGCGGTCTTGGGGATGACGACCAATGGGTAAATCTACAGTCCCGCTTTCGGTTTTTGGCGCACCGTAAACCACCCCTAAATATTCTCGGCGTGCTGTTTTGGCTTGTAGTTGTGCTTGTAGGTGTTGATAGGCGATATCAGTTTTAGCAATAGCGATCGCTCCAGTTGTATCTTTATCTAATCTGTGAACAATACCAGGACGTTGCACACCACCAATTCCCGGTAAATTAGGACAATGTGCCAACAAAGCATTTACTAATGTACCATCTGCGTGACCAGGTGCTGGATGAACTACCAAACCTGCGGGTTTATTGAGAATGAGTAATTGCTCATCTTCATAGAGAATATCTAAAGGGATATCTTCTGCTACCAGTTCCAACGGTTGAACTGCGGGAATTTCTAAACAAATGCGATCGCCAAGTTTGAGATTTATTTTTTTAGATGTACAAACTTGATCATTGACTTGAACATGACCCTGTTCAATTAACTGTTGTACACGGGAACGAGATAAATCAGGTATTGCAGATGACAGATAACGATCCAGACGTTCAGTTTTCTCTTGGACTAAAAGATTAATAGCGGTCACAGTTGGTTAATTTTAAACAGCTAAGTATATGAAAATTCTACTGATATCAGGGAATGGTGATTGGTGATTAGTGATTGGGAATAATATTACCCATTACCCATTACCCAGCCCCCAGTCCCCAGTCCCCAGTCCCCAATACCCTAAATCATCCTGATAGTGAATTATGAAAGAGGAAAAGAATAAATTAAGCACTGTATGAGTAGAAATAGTCCGGGATATAGTATAGCTAATTTACAGTATATTTGCTTTGTAGTCATTAGCTTTACTAGCTTAAAAGGACTATTGATTTTAAGCACAAACATCTTGTTTGATCAGCAAAATCAGGTGAAACATAGTATTTTTCAAGAATGGACAATTGACAATGACCTCTCCCTGAAAGTCAGAGGATTGAAAAAGCGGATTTTTTTTGGTTTTTTCCCCTTCAAAGGGGAGGTTTTAAACCTTGAATGAAACAATTATCAATTGTCAATTGTCAATTATCAATTGATAAACTGCTATTTTCATTACTAATTTTTGTATTAACTTGAATTTTTTATATTAGGTTTAAAATAGTTTTTTATTTCCCTGTTAAATCTATAGTAACGTGAAATTAGTAGGTAATTACTGAGCATCTACACATATACCACATAATCATTCAAGGCTGGAATACAACAAATTAGAAGTAATAGAGAAGGTGTAACTTTTCTGAACTTAATGCTTCTAAATCTTTGCTATTCTCATGTCTTACACCTTTATCTTATTAGGGAAATTAAAGTCTATAACATCCAATGATGTCGTAGATTGAGCATTGCCAACCAGCCCTTATGGAAAAAGTGCAGGATGTGGATTTTGCCCATATGACTGCTGATAGGGGAATGCTTAGATAAATTCTGCTTTTTGCCCAGGTGAGGGGTGAGTGGGGTGTGGGGTGTTGGGTATTGTGTGTTTAGAGAAAAGACTTGCTATACTCACTCCCATGTAAACCGTTATCTTTATCTGGCATTAAGTCCAAAAAGACCGGTGTGAATCCTCTACAGGTGATTCACAAATTGTGATGTCAAATTTTTATTTGTATTCAAATCCATGCTAATGAAAACGCTTCCTATTAGTAGATACAGATTTTTCCAAAAACTACAACCTCTATCCCTGTTGAAGAAAATCACCAGTAAGTCGGTTACTGGTTGTTTAGAGGTATTTAGCACTTCCGGGGCTTGGTCAATATATGTACAAGAGGGGAAATTAATTTATGCTTGTTACTCAGAGAAGATGTTTGAGCCACTGTATCGCAACTTGCAGAGGTTGACCCAGAAAAATTCTACTCTTCCCAGAGGTATTAATGAGCAGTTACAAAGCATCTTTGAAAGAGGTGTGGAAAATCAGGCTATTCCCAATCCAGATTATTTAGCTATTTGCTGGTTGGTGAATGAGCAATATATTAGCTCTATGCAAGCGGCAATGCTCATTGAACAATTAGCTCTAGAATTTCTAGATTCATTTCTGCAAATCGAAGAGGGAAGTTATGAGTTTATCCATGAAACCTTTTTGGATGATTTACCCAAGTTTTGTCATTTGAATCTGCGCTTATTAGTGGAAAAGTGCCAGGCGGGGATAAAAGTTTCTCCTGAACAATTTTGGCAGTATAGTCAGCAATCTTCAGCAGGTGTCAGAGTTGCTACGGAGCAGTTTTGGCCAGACAATGAACCAAAGACACGCCCTAAAATTGAAGTACAATTGCCCCCAATTGGCAATAAACCACCAACTCCCAGCAAATATCAAAGATTTTATTCCCAACCCAAGGACAAAAAACATTACACAATTTTCTGTGTGGATGATAGTCCTTTGGTGTTAAATACTATTAAAAGTTTTTTAGATGAGCAAATATTTTCTGTATTTGGTGTTACAGATTCAGTAAAAGCTTTGATGGAAATTTTCCATACCAAACCAGATATGATTTTTCTGGATGTGACGATGCCGAATTTAGATGGCTATGAAATTTGCTCTTTATTGCGGAAACAGCCATATTTTAAAAATACACCTGTAATTATGGTGACAGAAAAAGCCAGCTTGATAGATAAAGCTAAAGCAAAACTCGTTAGAGCTTCAGCTTGCTTGACTAAGCCTTTAAATCAAAGTGATTTACTGAAAACGGTTTTTCAGCACATGATTTAAAGCAGATAATTGAAAGTAGATGATTGAAAGTAGAAAATATAAGTTTTTCTCGATCTAGATTACACTGGACGACAATTAGATAAAATACTGTGCATCTTGACTACTGCTCCAATGACTGCGATCGCTGGCGCACTAAATCCCGTCTCTTCAACTTGTTGCACAATTGTCCCTAACTCACCAATTAATTCTTCTTGTTCTGGCCGGGTTCCCCACCTCACCAAACCTATTGGAGTCTCTAGACTCAACCCAGATGAACTCAACTGTTCCACAATATAAGGTAGATTGTGGATACCCATATAAATAACTATTGTTTCTGAACCTTGGGCGATCGCTTGCCATTTTATAGTCGGTCGATACTTACCCGCCGCTTCGTGACCCGTTACAAATGTCACTGATGAACTATACAGACGGTGGGTTAAGGGAATACCAGCATAAGCCGCCGCTGCAATGCCGGCTGTGATCCCCGGCACAACTTCTACAGAAATTCCCGATTCTAGTAACTCTGCCATTTCTTCCCCACCACGCCCAAAAATAAAAGGATCGCCACCTTTTAACCGCACCACAATTTCATGATCTTGGGCTTTTTCAATGAGTAGTTGGGTAGTTTCTTCCTGTAAGAGCGAATGTCTCCCCATGCGCTTACCAGCGTTGATTTTTTCAGCTTGGGGATTGATCATTGCCAAAACCGGCGGACTTACCAAAGCATCATAAATAACTACATCCGCACATTCCAATAAACTTTTACCCTTGAGAGTCATGAGTCCAGGATCACCAGGACCAGCACCGATTAAATAAACCTTACCCAAAAACTTTTTCCCCTTCTGTTGCTAAATCCCAGATTATATCAGCTAGTTCTGCGCTGACTCCTAAAGGTGGTGCTAATTGCAACTTTACCCCAGGAAATTTTAATTTTAGCTTTTCTAAAGATTCGGCGATCGCATCAGTTATTGCCCCAGCGAATAAAAAATATGGCAAAATTGCAATCTGCTGATTACCAGCAGCTACTAATTCTTTTATCTTTGTTTCTAAACTGGGAGATACAGACCAATAAGCCGTTACTGCTCCCAAACTCCTAGCTATATCTTCTACTGGTTGTTGAGAACCAGAACGACGACTACCATGAGCTAAGAGAATTGATACTTCTGCTTTTATAGTAGCCATTGTTGAAGTCAGCAGTTTTGCTAAATTTCCATGACTTCCTACATAAGCTTTAATCTCAATCTGGATCTTTTCACCCAGTGCTGTTTGTGCAAGTTCCACTTCTGCGGGAATATCTGACATGACATGAACTCCCGGTAGCAGAAATAAAGGTATAATTTTTAGGCATTTGCAACCAAAAGCTAAAGCCTTTGGCGCGAAATCTTGAATTTGCTGGTTTAATGGTTGAGTATTTAGCTCTAGGGTAGCTATCCCTACTAAATGTTCACTATCTGGTAATTTCAGACTGAGCAGCTTTGCTAGTTGCTGCATAGCAATATTTGGACGCGGATCACGACTACCGTGAGATACTAAAAGATAAGCAGATGACATAGGCTGACGATGTGATTAACTAAAAATTTAGGTTAAGGAGTATTTATTATGAAAGAATTTATGCACTCTTTAGAAGAATTAGTGGACAAACTAACACTAGGTGCTATTTTAGAGATGTTAGAACGAATCTGCCACAAAAAAGCAGAAAATCTCAGAACTCACTGGAATGATGAAGAAAACGCCAAGTTATGGGAAAAAGCAGCTAAACAAATCGAAAATATCAATGTCGATATTTGAAAAAGTCATTAGTCATAGGGAGATGGGGAGGAAGGGGAAGTAGGGGAAGTAAGGGAGGTTAATAACCCAGTCACCAGTCAGCAATCACCAGTCAGCAATCACCAGTCAGCAATCACCAGTCACCAATCCCCTATTTCTTTTCTGCTTTATAAGTATAAAAGTTGTCAAATGCGCCTACTGTTTCAAATTTGTAACCAGGTATTAAATTATCAATTTTTAAATCAGTAGTATAAAGACTAAAAATAATATAGTTCTGTCTTTTTGTGGTGGCAGAAATAATATCTCTAATTTTCGGTTGAGCGGAATCAACCAGCTGGTTGCAATTAAATTGTATCAGATTTTGCAAAAAATTCGGTGTTTTTTGACAAAAATCTGTTTTTAAGTAAGTTTTCAAACGTTGTACTGCATACTCTTCATATTTAGGCTGTTGTGGATTTGTGGTAGCCATCGTCACTCCCAAGACTGCTATTCCTGCTGCGCCTACAGATGCAATTAAAGTCAATACTTTCATATATACCAGGTTGTGATCTAATGACTACAGTTTAAAGACTACAAAAAAATTAGTCAATTTCAGTCAAAAAAAATCTTGATCATTTTTTAAAGTCGTGCTATGCTCAGAGAGTAAATGGCGAGCGTAGCCAAGTGGTTAAGGCAGTGGATTGTGGTTCCACCACTCGCGGGTTCGAGTCCCGTCGTTCGCCCTGGTAATAAATTATTATTTTCCGTGGGTTCAAGCAACGCGAGGAAAGAAAACAAAAAGGAAAGTAAATTAATATTGGCTCTGTTTTTACTCAGTGCTGACTAATACAATAGACCTCTCCAAAATAGAATGTATTAATTTGTCATAAGTTGTAGGGGCGAAGCTTATGGGTGATAATTTAACGGAAAAATAAGACATCTAGATATCCCATAAGCTTCGACCCGCCCCCATAAATAGGTTCCATAATTTCTTTTCTGGAGATACAGCATAAGTATCGTTAATTAGTAGGGGACTGGTGACTGGGGACTGGTGACTGGGGACTGGTGACTGGGGAGAATAAGATACTACTTCTTCCCTCCTGCCTCCTAAATTGACAACTCCCACCAAGTTTTTTGACCAACAATACCATCTACTAATAAATTACGTTGACTTTGAAAAGCTTTAATAGCTGCTTCAGTAAGAGGTCCAAATATACCATCAACTCGAATACCATAGCCATTAGATACCAATAAACGCTGCATAATTCTTACAGACATACCAGAACTACCAAAACGTAAAGTTGGCATGGGTTGTCTGTTATGTGCTGGGTATCGTGCTAATAGCTGCTCTTTTGTAGGGATATCCTGAGCATCAGCTAACTCAAAAGATATTGAGGACAGGTGCTTTTGTCGAATTTGTTTTAATATATGATCCCGCTGATGTGCCAGTGCTGAAATTTGAGGTTTGTCCCTTCCGTCTACTGTCATAAATTCAGGTGGTGTGATTTGAGAAATAGAAGTTAATTGAGATAACTGACTATTTTTTGAATTATGCACGCCATTTTCCGTTGTCAATGGTCGCTGCTCCGGCAAATGGGGCAAATTTGGTTGTGTGGTGCTTAATACGCCCGTCATTAGCAGGCCAATTTCAGTCATTTTAGTTTATCTGATATTTTGTACCTATAAGGATAAACCAGGAGTAGACAAACAAATAGTGTGAAACTGTAACTCTCGTCCAACAAATTATTTTATGTAAGCTAAAGTAATAAAGGAGACAAACAATTACAGTGTAAAAACTTATTTATTGGGAAATTTGATTAATGATAGTAAACGATGATTCTATCGAAGAAAAGAGGTTTTTAGGTTAATTTACTTTTCTTTACATACTTTGGTTGTTTCCCGTCTTTCTACTTATCAATTGTCAATTGTCAATTATCAGTTGATAACAGTAATATCTAAATGCAAATTGTCAATTTTTGTGTAGTATATATTACTATGTTGTATTTACACAATTAAGCTATTGCTGAGTCATATTTATAACGTTTTATCACTTTATCACTTTACCAGTCCAGGAATTATTAGTTAATTTTAGCAAAAAAAATATTGACAAAAAGTTTATTTTACCCATAGTACAGCAACATAATTGCAACAATTGGGTGTAAAACCGGGCTGAGTCCCGCAAAGCTAACACCTTTTCAGGCAAAAATTTTTTGAAGCGGTTATCATCACCGTTACCAAAATACCTCTTCCAGTCCCCATTTCCCAATAAGATACATTCTGGTGTTAGGATAACCGTGACGACAAAAATGCAAATAAATGTAAACAATATATATTAAGTTCTTAAAAACTGAATTTAGTTAATCACCTTATTTCCAGTAGGTAGCTTCATGTCCATCAGTACCATCGCTCCTGAGCAGGTTAATCGCATTGTTGGGAATCAGCATCATGATCCGTTTGAGGTACTAGGTTCACATCTTATAGAACAGGAAGGTAAAAACGTCTGGGCTGTGCGAGCTTACCTCCCAAATGCCAGCGCAGTTTATGTAGTAGTTCCAGAAGGACGCAAAGAATATCCCATGACAACGGTGCATCATCCCCATTTTTTTGAATGCACCATAGAAACACCAGAACTTAACAACTACCAATTACGAATCAAAGAAGGAGAGCATGAGCGAGTCATTTATGATCCTTATGCCTTCCATTCTCCCCATTTAACAGATTTTGATTTGCATTTATTTGCAGAAGGAAATCATCACCGCATTTACGAAAAATTGGGAGCGCATCTTACAGAAGTTGATGGTGTCAAAGGTGTTTATTTCGCCGTTTGGGCCCCCAATGCTCGCAACGTTTCTGTTTTGGGAGACTTCAACCACTGGGATGGACGCAAACACCAAATGCGGAAAGGACACACAGGGGTTTGGGAATTATTTATTCCTGAACTGGGTGTGGGAGAACATTACAAATATGAAATCAAAAATTTTGACGGACACATTTACGAAAAATCTGATCCCTACGGTTTCCAACAAGAACCACGTCCCAAAACAGCATCTATTGTCAGTGACTTAAATGCTTACAGATGGACTGATGAAAATTGGATGGAAACCAGGAGACATACTGATCCCCTCACCCAACCAATTTCCGTTTATGAAGTGCATTTAGGGTCTTGGTTACACGCTGCTAGTGGCGAACCAGCAAAATTGCCCAACGGCGAAACAGAACCAGTAGTTATTGCTTCAGAACTCAATCCTGGGGCGCGTTTCCTTACCTATCGGGAACTAGCAGCCAAACTCATCCCCTATGTCAAAGACCTGGGATATACGCATATAGAATTGTTACCCATTGCCGAGCATCCCTTTGATGGTTCTTGGGGTTATCAAGTCACAGGTTACTTTGCTCCCACTTCCCGGTTTGGCAGTCCTGAAGATTTCATGTATTTTGTAGACCAATGTCACTTAAATGGTATTGGTGTACTGGTAGATTGGGTTCCTGGACATTTCCCTAAAGATGGTCATGGTTTAGCTTTCTTTGATGGTACTCATCTTTATGAACACGCTGATCCCCGCAAAGGTGAACATAAGGAATGGGGAACTTTAGTATTTAATTACTCCCGCAACGAAGTTAGAAATTTCTTAGTTGCTAACGCCCTGTTCTGGTTTGATAAATACCATATTGATGGCATTCGTGTTGATGCGGTTGCTTCGATGCTTTACAACGATTATTGTCGTAAAGATGGGGAATGGCTACCTAACCAGTACGGTGGTAGGGAAAATTTAGAAGCGGCTGATTTTCTGCGTCAAGTAAATCACAACATCTTTAGTTATTTTCCCGGAGTCCTTTCCATTGCCGAAGAATCTACTTCTTGGCCTATGGTGTCTTGGCCTACCTATACAGGTGGTTTAGGGTTCAACCTGAAATGGAACATGGGTTGGATGCACGATATGTTGGATTATTTCAGCATGGACCCTTGGTTTAGGCAGTTTCATCAAAACAATGTCACCTTTAGTATGTGGTACAACCACAGTGAAAACTTCATGTTGGCATTGTCACACGATGAAGTTGTACATGGTAAGAGCAATATCATCGGTAAAATGCCCGGTGATAGATGGCAGAAGTTAGCTAATGTGCGGACTTTATTTGCTTATATGTTTGCTCACCCTGGAAAGAAAACCATGTTTATGAGTATGGAGTTTGGCCAGTGGAGTGAGTGGAATGTGTGGGCGGATTTGGAATGGCAATTATTACAACATGAACCCCATCAACAGTTAAAAGCATTTTTTAAGGAGATAAATCATCTTTACCGTTCTGAACCTGCTTTATATACTCAGGATTTTGCGCGGGAAGGGTTTGATTGGATTGATTGTAGCGATAACCGTCACAGTGTAGTTTCTTTTGTCCGTCGTGCTAAAGATTCTGATGAGTTTGTAGTTGTGATTTGTAATTTTACACCTCAACCCCATTCTCACTATCGCATCGGTGTACCAGAGAAAGGATTTTATACTGAGTTGTTCAATAGCGATGCGCGTAAATATGGCGGTAGCAATATGGGCAACTTAGGAGGAAAATGGACTGATGATTGGTCTTTACATAATCGTCCTTATTCCTTAGATTTGTGTTTACCACCTTTGGGAGTTTTGATTCTCAAACTGGATCAAGAAAAGACTGCGGAAGCACTGAGTTAAGGTTTAAACTGGGATGTTGCGGGGAGTAGTTTACACTTCCTGCTTCACAATCCCGTAACCAAAGTTTAACACCTTGAGCGATCGCCCCCTGACTACTATCTCTTGGTGGTGCTATATGTGGTTTTACTGGATATTCACCAGTTTGAGTAAACATCATCACCACCTGCCAACCCAAAGTAGTTTTCGTCAAAAACAACCTGTGGAACTGTTGCAACTCCACCGCCTTTTTATCTATATACTGTCGTTCCAGAGTTGTAAAAAAAACCTGCTCAACCCCTTGGGAAGCATAATTATTAGTATTATTAGCAGTATTATTAGCAGTATCAATACCAGGGTTTAAAGGTAAAGGTTGAAACTTCGGCTTACCTGCCACCAAAATATAAGGATAGATATCAACACTGCGACTCAGACGACGGGATCTTTGAATAACACGGTTAGCATAGCTAGGTAAATCTAACATCAACTGAGTAGTTAAACCTTCTAAACCTTGCTGAGAACAAGAACTACTCATTTTGGAATCAACAGGTTTAGGAGAGAGTTTTTTGGCGAAAACAGGAGATATAAAGACAAAAGACAGAAAAAGCCACAAAGGAAAAAGAAATACTAAATCCTTAAAAACAAACCAGCCATTTTTTCTTCCTTCATCTTGAAAATTCATCAAATTCAAAAAATCACATCTTGTAAAAAATATTATCGCATAACTTGGGCGGGTAAGACTTGTACTAAGCTGATCGACGCTTGTACTGAGCAAAGTCGAAGTATGCCCACTCCACAAAAATCAGAAAACACCAGCAAAAAATCTCTTTAAAACTTCATCCTTCTGGGTTCTCTGCGCTTCTGCGTGAGATTTAACAAAGTTGTTCACTAACCCAAATTTAACTCCTCACAAATCTTATCCCAAGCCAGAACCGGATCAGCAGCAGCAGTAATAGGTCTACCGATCACCAAAAAATCAGCACCGGCTTGAAAAGCTTGAGAAGGGGTGAGCGATCGCTTTTGATCACCCTTATCAGCCCAACTCGGACGCACCCCAGGACAAACCAGCAAAAAATTCTCACCGCAAGTATTCCGCAACTGTGCCACCTCTTGGGGAGAACAAACCGCCCCATTCAAACCCGCATTTTTTGCCAAAAGTGCCATTTCTAAAGCAAATTCCGGCAATTCCAGAGGTATTTTCAAATCAAACGCCAAATCTCGCGCCGAAATGCTAGTTAACACAGTAATAGCAATTAACTTAGGCGGTTTAGTTCCCGCTTTTTCCGCTCCCACCTGCACCGCTTCCACAGCAGCCTTCAAGCAATCTTTACCACAAGTGGCGTGAATTGTCAACAAATCCACCCCATAACCAGCAGCAGCACGACAAGCACCGGCGACAGTATTGGGGATATCGTGAAACTTCAAATCTAGGAAAATCCGCTTTTGGCGAGATTTTAGCACATCCAGAATAGCCGGACCTGTGCTAGTAAACAATTCTAAACCAACCTTCCAGAACGTGACTTGGGGAAGTTTATCCACAAGAGCGATCGCACTTTCTAAATCTGATACATCTAAAGGTACAATAATTTTTTCATCATTCATAATTCTGGTTGTTACATTCAGTTATAGTAGTCCTATTAAGGGTGAAAATGTCAACATCTCATGATATCTTCCATCCGCGGAATTTATCTAACACGTAAAGACGGGTGTTCAAAACCGGATAATCATTTTTTGGCAAGGATTTGAGGATGTCTTTGACAATCTTGGGAAATGAATTTATAATCATGATCCAATCAATATTTTGATATAGCTTGCTCAAATTTTAATATATTTTGGGCTATTTTTATCACAGATTTCTTAACATTCAACACTTCTGACCTTAGAATTATCTTCCACTAATTTTATTAATGGGTTAGAATCTCTACAAAATGGGTTAGAATCTCTACAAAAAAGATATTTAATTAACAAAATTGTAGAAGATAACATATTGTTTGATTTATCTCCCATTTTTCCATTTTTAGGGAATATGTGAGAAATTTTTGTGAAGATTAATCTACATCATCCCCGCCTGAAAAATCTGATTTGCAGTTAAATTTAATTCAGAAAAAACTTGAGAAATAACCCGTTCATCATCTCTAAATTTACTGATTTGATATTCTCCATCTACCAAATTACAAACAGAAATAGTAGGTTGTTTGGGATTACCAATAAAATTACGTCCTCCTAAAGCTGCATAATCTATAATCCAATATTCAGCAATACCCATTTCTTCATAATCAGCGTACTTTAAATAATAATCATCACGCCAATTAGTGGAAACAATTTCAATGATTAAGGGAATGGAAGCACCATGACTAATAACTGATTGTTTTTTCCATAATTGTTCACTAGCTAAATTAGCACGATTTAAAACTAACAAATCGGGAAAATAACCAGAATCTTTACCTTCTGGTCTAACTATAACTTGATTAGGTATCACATACGGAAGATTTAACCCATCAATTTTAGCACTAATTTTGATAGTTAAAAATCCTTTAACTTCTTCATGATCTCCCACCGGTTGCCCCATTGTGACAATTTCTCCATGATGTAATTCATAACGTATATCGGAATTGTCAGGAAGCCAGTTAACAAATTCCTCAAAGGTGACAATTTTATTTAGGGTTTGAATCATGACTGTGAACAATTATTGATGATGAAAATATTATAACAGCAGGGTGCGTCAGATATCAAAAGTATATTTATTTACATGACTTCTAACGTCTGACGCACTCTCCGAGTCCTGTACGGGTGAACGGCTATTCTCTCTTACTTTACTAACCGCACAAAATTTTTTTTACCCACCTGTAACACTTTACCATATAAATCATCAGGCTGAGAAAAAATTAAATCCACATCATTAATCTTATCACCGTCTATCCTGACTCCACCCTCTTGAATTTTCCGTTTACCTTCGGCGGTACTTTTACACAAACCGGTAGCACCGAGAATAAAAGCTAATTTAGCCGGAAAATCAGGTATAGCAGCCAAAGAAAACTCCGGTAATGCTCCCTCCTTACCACCACTTTTCGCCGCTTCTCTAGCCTCATTAGCCGCTTGTTCACCGTGATATTGACGGACAATTTCCCAGGCTAAAAATTCTTGGCGATCGCGTGGGTTTTCTGGCAAACTCTCCAAAGGTAAATCCGTCAACAACTCAAAATACTGTGACAGTAAATTATCTGGCACACCTTGAAGCTTCTGATATTTCTGGGAAGGGTGTTCTGATAAACCGACATAATTACCTAAAGACTTAGACATTTTTTGTACACCATCAGTCCCGATCAAAATAGGTAATAATAGCCCAAACTGTGGTTTTAAGCCAAAATGACGTTGTAAATCTCGACCCACAGCAATGTTAAACTTTTGATCAGTTCCCCCCAACTCCACATCAGACTCCACAGCCACAGAATCAAAACCTTGCATTAGAGGATACAGGAACTCATGGAGGAAAATCGGATTCTCTTTCTTATAACGTTCAGCAAAACCTTCCTTGGCCAACATCTGTCCCACCGTCATCGTAGACAGCAACTCCAGAATTTTCCCCAAATCTAGACGGGAAAGCCATTCCGAGTTGTAGCGTACCTCCAACCTCCCAGGTGTGTCAAAATCTAAAATAGGACGGACTTGATCAAGATAAGTTTGGGCATTTTGCTTAACCTCTGTCTCAGTCAACTGACGACGGACATCAGACTTACCCGTAGGATCACCAATTCTTGCGGTAAAATCACCAATAATCAAAACCGCCGTATGACCAGCATCTTGAAACGCCCGCAGTTTTCTTACTGGTATACTATGACCCAAATGAATATCCGCACCCGTAGGATCAATACCCAACTTGATCCTTAAAGGACGGTCAGCATTCAGCAACCGCTTTTCCAAACTTTCAGTTTCACTATCAGCATCATGAGGTTGAGGAAAAATTTCTGCCACACCACGATGTAGCCAAGAAAAATTTTGCGCCATACTAGCCATACTATAAGATTCACTATTAACTACACTTTGCACTTTAGAAATTAGGTTGGTAAAGTCCACTGGCAAATTATCCGTTTTCTGTCCTGCCAAACTACTATAATTGCAAAAAATTAACCGACTTTTTTCATTTCATCAATTACATTTATATTTATTAGTGAGGAAATAAAACCGCCGTGTCTTCTAGGACTTTTGTAAACAAGCAATCCCAAGACCAGGCTTCATCTGGGTTTGAATTTTTTAAAGGCGTAGGTCAGGTAACTGGCGCTACCCTACTATCGCTCACACTGCTGTCAAGTTCTATTGCAGCGGGGGGACTGGTGGGACTGGCCATAAGTTTCCGCAACTTGCCAGACGTGAGACAGTTACGCAGCTTTTCTCCCACAGAAACCACATACATATATGACATTAAAGGTAAACTCATATCAAGCATTCACGGTGAAGCAAACCGCGAAGTAGTACCCTTAAATAGAATTTCCCCGAACCTCAAACGCGCTGTACTAGCCAGTGAAGACGGTCACTTCTACAGTCACCAAGGCATTAACCCTTCTGGTGTAGGAAGGGCTGTAGTAGTAAACTTGGTAGCAGGTGGTGTAAAAGAAGGTGGTTCTACCATCACCATGCAGTTGGTGAAAAACCTGTTTTTGTCTCATCGGCGGGCTTTTACTCGCAAATTAGCCGAAGCAGTTTTAGCCATTCGTTTAGAACAAATTCTGGAGAAAAACGAAATTTTAGAAATGTACCTCAATCAAGTATATTGGGGTCATAATAACTACGGTGTACAAACAGCCGCCCGGACTTATTTTGATAAATCAGCCGAATTTTTAACCTTGGGTGAGTCAGCAATGATGGCGGGTTTGATCCAAGCCCCAGAAGAGTTTAGCCCCTTTGCCAGTATGAAAAAGGCAAAACAAAAACAAAAAGAAGTGTTAGGGCGGATGTTAGACTTGCGGTGGATCACCCAAAAAGAATATGATGATGCCATCAAGGAAGAAATTAAACTAGGGAGAATTAGGTCATTTCAAGGTAGCGCCCTACCTTATATTAGCAATACCGTAGCCCAGGAACTGGTGAAAAAGTTTGGAAGGGATACAATGCTCAAAGGCGGGATGCGGGTACAAACCACCGTGGATGCCAAATTCCAGATGATGGCAGAATCAACTGTGAGTAAGTGGCACAAAAATTTACTAGGTCAAGGGTTGCGTGGAAATCAAATTGCTTTAGTTGCAGTTGATCCCCGCACACATTTTGTCAAAGCTCTAGTTGGTGGGGTAGATTCTAGAGCAAGTGAATTTAACCGCGCTACCCAAGCACTCAGACAACCAGGTTCGGCTTTTAAACCTTTCGTTTATTATGCTGCCTTTGCCACTGGTAAATATGCTCCAGATAGCACCGTATTAGATACCCCTGTTAGCTACCGAGATGGCAATGGTTGGTACTTCCCCAGAAACTACGATGGTGGGTTTAGTGGTGCAATGTCTATTCGTACCGCTTTAGCTCAATCTCGCAACATCCCTGTAATTAAGCTTGGTAAAGCCATAGGGATGAATAAAGTTGTTGAAACCTGTCGGACTTTGGGTATCATGAGTCCAATGGAACCAGTTACCTCCCTGCCTTTAGGTGCTATTGGTATGACTCCCTTGGAAATGGCCAGTGCCTACGCTACCTTTGCGAATTATGGCTGGCAATCACCAGCAACAGTAATAGTCAGAATTACAGATAGTAGTGGTAATGTGTTACTCGACAACACACCAAAACCCCAGCGAGTGCTTGATCCCTGGGCATCAGCAGCAACTATAGATATTATGCAATCTGTGGTTAGTAGCGGTACGGGTAAGGGTGCAGATATAGGCAGACCATCAGCAGGAAAAACAGGAACAACTTCCTCAGAAAAAGATATTTGGTATGTGGGTACTGTGCCACAACTCACAACTGCTGTCTGGGTGGGAAGAGATGATAACCTACAATTATCCAGTGGTGCTACAGGTGGTGGTATGGTTGCTCCCATCTGGCGTGATTTTATGGAGCAAGCCCTTAAAGGAGTACCATCAGAGAAATTTAAAACACCTTCCCAGTTTCCACGTCCTAAAGCAAATTAGGGTGAGGTAATGGGTAATGGGTAATGGGTAATGGGTGATACAATGAGTGGATTTAGGATTTTGGATTGTATTTCATGAACTCCAATCTAAAATCTAAAATTTAAAATCGAAAATTTTTTCCCAATCACCAATCACCAATCACCAATACCCTCATACCTGTTTTTCCAACTCAGCTTTCATTCTTTGCAGAGTCATATTCATCTGCTCAAACATTTGTTGTGGTGTAACACCAAACTGATTTAGCTGAGTTTTTAGTTGCTGTATGGTCATTTGCGCCATAAAATCTTCTGATAGCTCGAACCGCTTCATAAAGATGCGATATCTGTCCATCATAGATTCCATCTGCTCAATAAACAGCTTTTTGCCCTCGCGGTCAAATTTGCCGTAGTTGTTGCCAAGTTGAATCAGTGCTTGGTAATCTTCAAAAAGCTGTTTGGCTTCGTGTTGAACTATTTCAGAGTCAAAGAATCCCATTTTGCTTATATTCAACTGAGTGCTTGTACTCAGTAGCTGAAAGTTTTGTCTCTAGTCTTATTTTAGTCTAGAGGACTAATCTAGAGAACAAAATTCGCTGGAAGTACGGTTTTTTACCGAAATTTCACTACTTGACTGGGGATTGGGGATTGGGGACTGGTGACTGGGGACTGGGGACTGGGGACTGGTGACTGGGGACTGGTGACTGGGGACTGGTGACTGGGGACTGGTGACTGGTGACTGGTGACTGGTGACTGGGGACTGGGGACTGGTGACTGGGAATAATATTACCCATTACCCATTACCCATTACCCATTACCTGTTCCCTGATCTAAGGCACAATCAAAACAGGACAAGGTGAAAGATTGATCACCCTGGTTGTGACACTATCATTTGCGCCTTCATCAGTTAAACCCAGTCCGCGAAAACCCATAATAATTAAATCTGCTCCTATCTCGTCAGCAACATCACAGATAGTAAAAGCGGGTTTACCCTGTCTTTCTAATACTTCAGCCGTAATACCTTGCTGAGAAAATAAGGTTTGGGCATTTTCTAGGAGTTTAGCAACCACCTCTGGAGAACCCATGATATCGCCAGCATCTCCATTTGGGGATGGTTCTTCCACTACTGACAGCAATACCAAACGACTGTTATATTTCTGCACGATGTTGGTAACTACGTCAGCAGCTTCTCGCGCTTCACGACTTTGGTCAATGGGAAATAGAACTGTTTTAAACATAAATTAATCTTCACACCCCTTACTCCGGTAAAATCTGGATGGTGATACTTTCCAAACAATAACAAAAAGATAATCAGGAGAATTTGGCTGTGTCGAAAAAAAGTTTAGCAAGTTTATCTGCTGCTGATATTTCTGGAAAACGTGCTTTGGTACGGGTTGATTTTAACGTGCCTGTTGATGATCAAGGCAACATTACCGATGATACTCGGATTCGGGCAGCGCTACCAACTATCCAAGATTTGACCCAAAAGGGTGCTAAGGTCATTTTAACAAGCCATTTCGGTCGTCCCAAGGGTGTAGATGAAAAATTGCGTTTAACTCCCGTCGCTAAACGTCTTTCTGAGTTGTTGGGACAAGAAGTGGTCAAAACTGATGACTGCATCGGTGATGATGTAGCTGCTAAGGTTGCAGCTTTGGAAAATGGCCAAGTGCTGTTATTAGAAAATGTCCGCTTTTACAAAGAAGAAGAAAAGAATGATCCTGAGTTTGCTCAAAAATTAGCAGCAAACGCTGATTTTTATGTCAATGATGCTTTTGGTACTGCTCACCGCGCCCATGCTTCTACTGAAGGTGTAACTAAGTATTTAAGCCCTTCCGTAGCTGGTTATTTGGTGGAGAAGGAGTTGCAATATTTACAAAGTGCAATTGAAGTTCCTCAACGTCCTTTGGCTGCTATTATCGGTGGTTCTAAGGTTTCCAGCAAAATTGGTGTGATTGAAACTTTGTTAGAAAAGTGCGATAAGTTGATTATTGGTGGGGGAATGATTTTCACCTTCTATAAAGCACGTGGTTTAAGTGTTGGTAAGTCTTTGGTGGAAGAAGATAAGTTAGAGTTGGCGAAGTCTTTGGAAGCTAAGGCTAAAGAACGTGGTGTAGCTTTGCTATTACCCACCGATGTGGTGTTAGCAGATAAATTTGCTGCTGATGCTAACTCTCAAACCGTCAGCATTGAAGCAATCCCTGATGGTTGGATGGGTTTAGATATTGGTCCTGACTCTGTGAAGGTTTTCCAAGAGGCTTTAGCTGACTGTAAGACTGTGATCTGGAATGGTCCTATGGGTGTGTTTGAGTTTGATAAATTTGCTGTGGGTACTGAGGCGATCGCTCATACTTTAGCAGAAATCGGCAAAACCGGCACAACTACCATTATCGGTGGTGGTGACTCTGTAGCGGCTGTGGAAAAGGTTGGTTTGGCTGATCAAATGAGCCACATTTCTACTGGTGGTGGTGCTAGTTTGGAGTTGTTGGAAGGTAAGGTTTTACCTGGTATTGCAGCTTTGGATGAAGCGTAATTATTAATAGGGGTGAAGGATGAAGTTTTTAGGCTTTGTCCTTCATTTACGAAAAATAGAAAAAAATTATAATTTGTATAGGTTGAAAAATTAATTTGATGTTTAATTATGATTAAATTTAATTTAGAAGATTATCTGACTGATTTAAAATTAATAAGAAACTCTATTTATTATTCTATTTATAGCAGATTAAATGATGATCATGTTTGTAACTTTTTTGAATTACATATTAACTGCAAAAATGATACTAAAATTAATCAATTAGTTGAATATATCCATAATATTTACTCACTATCACAACCTTATATACAAGATAGATCATTTGCTTATTCTTATCCCAAGAATGACTTTTTCTTGAGAAGATGTATATATATTCCATTTAAAGAACTAGCAGTTAGATATCATCTTGTAAATACCCTTGCACTAGCAGTTGAAAACTCCTTTATTAAAACAAGTTTTGCTAATAGAACCCAACGGTCTAAAAGTGGATTTATATATTTATTTCGGGAATATTATCCTCAACACAAACAATTTATAGAATGGGCTGAGGATTTAATTATAAAATATAATAAAGAGGAAAAAGATTCTTATGTTTTAAAAGCTGATATAACATCATTTTACGATGCAATATCTCATGATTACTTAGTTAATTCAATTTTTAATTTAGTAGGTAATATACTACCCCAAAAATATGAACCTTTGTTGCGTCAAATTTTACGACCAGAAGTTGAGTTCTATTCTGTAGTGGATAGTTCACTAAAATCAGAGAAAAAACAACAAGGTTTATTAATTGGTAATAGCACAGAAGGATATCTCGCCAATATATTACTTAGTCAATTAGATGAATTAATGATTTCTCATAACTTTAATTATGCCAGATATGTTGATGATATTAAAATAGTTACAAATACAAAACAAGAGGCAATTAGAGCCGTTAATATTCTTCAGGAAGAATTGCATAGAATAGGCTTAAATTTAAACTCTACTAAAACAGAAATTATTCAAAATCCTAAATCTGTAGAAGAGCTATTTAGAAAAGATCATGAAATTTCGTTACCTGATCACTTAAATGAAGAGATATTAAGTGTGAAAAATGATTTAAATAATATCAATTTTGAGCAAAGATCGGAAGATTTTAAAAAAATTAATTTAAATTCTACTTTAAATCAAGAAGATAGTTATACAGTAACATCCTACTTATTCGATTTAAGTAATTTTGACGAATATGATGAAGATTTAGTTATAAATTTAATATCAAAAATTCCAGAAATAATTCAAGAATATCCTAAAACAATTAGAAAAAATACTTGGAGTATTGTAAAAATTATAAATTTTGGATATACCAGTGATGTTATTATTGCAGGTTATAAAGCAATGAATGAGGTTTTTAAAAACCCAAATATTATACATTATGCTAGGACAAGATTAATTCATAATTTAGTTAAACCTAGAAAAAAAGATCCTCCTTATATACTAATGATGGTGAAGAATAATCAAAAACTTTGTGAAAAATTGATTATTATATTTCAAAGTTTCCTATCTACTAAATCAATAGACTTGAATCTTAACGCTTTATATGCGATATGGATATTATCTCACAGAGATAATGGTAAGTATTTTGATGAGGATTTATTTAGAAATAACATCAATAATTATATATCTAGACCCATTTCGCATAATATTTCAAGAATTTTATCATCAATACTTGAACAAAAAAATAGCTTCAACTTTTTTGATTATTTTGATTTTACAGAATTGTCTAATAGTCAAGATAAAATAGGGGTAGATATTTTAGATTATAACTAAAATATATCAGCAATATTTTCGATATTTGAATCTACATCTTTTCTTAGTAAGAGATATAATATACTACAAGCCCTTGATCTACCGATATATCTTAATCTCCTTACAACAATAGTTTCAGAAGTTGCAGGTTCTAATTCAACTAATACAATTATATGATTTTCAAGCCCTTGAAAATCATGCCGAGTTGACCAGGTAATTAATTTGGCTTTATTAGTATTATCATTACTGGATAAATCAAATTTTTTCAAAACAAGCTGTTCTTTCTGTAGTAATAAATTAGTTGCTTCTAAAATCTCATCATTTGGTATATTAGAAAATAGTATTGTTATGTTCTTAGGTATAACTTTATCTACAGTTATCATCCTCAAAATTAATTGTACAACAATATTAATCATTTCTTCATCATTAGTATAATATTCTGTAATAACTTCCTTGAAATGTCTTCGTGGTCTTTGAATTTTCTTATAACTTGGACTGATGTATTCTTTGTAAGAATCAAAAATCTCAGCTGTATTTCTTATGATTTGTTGTAAAGTGTACTGAAATGGTCTAAATATTTGTTGTATCTCATTTTCCTTAGTTTTTTGAGAATCATCTTTAAACATTAGTATGGAAATGATTGATATATCTTGTGTATATTCAGCTATTTCTCTTAAAAATTTTACTTCCAATTGTTGTGCTTCATCAATAATAATTCTAATTTCTGCATATTCCTCATTAATTTTACCATCTAAAATATTTGGAAATAAATTCATTTCCTGAATAGTTAAGATTTGTAAATATTTATTACTTGTATTTATATTTATATGCAGAGAAATCTCATAACTAATATAATTTTTTAATTCTTGGGAACTTGTAATAAATAGAACAAATGTATCTGCTTTGATATCCGATATTGCTTGAGATATTGCAAGTTGTGTTTTTCCAGTTCCAGCAGGTCCTTCAATCAGAATAGGTTGATTAGCTTTATAATAAAAACCATCTAAAATTTTTTGCTGTTCCTTAGTAAGACGAATAATTTTTTCTTGCTCATCTTCTAATTCTGCACTAAGAGATTTTTTGAACTCAATTTGAGGACTAATTAAATCTTTGATTGATTCTACTACTCTCTTTCCAAGAGGTTTATGAGAAGGAAGGCTATGATATTTATATATTTCATTAATTTTCATACTTAAATTATTTAGATCATATCTAAATAATGTCACTTCTTTCTCCATAAAGGGAGCTAAGTTACCTTCTAATATATCAATATGAGGAAAACAAATTGCATATCCACAATTAAACCATTTATTTTTTAAGCTAGGTATTTTTTCTTTTAAAAATAAAGGTAACTTTTTAGAATTAGCTAATTGTTTTGTATATGGATTCTTATACGAAATATCATCACCAGATTTCCATTTATCATTTTCGCCATCATAGGAAAATCTAGTTCCTCCCTTAACTTCAAGAATTAAAAGACCCTTCTGGGGATGAACTAATAAAAAATCTGTTTCGGTCTCTGTTCTACATTTATATTTGTTTTTGAAAACCCAATATCTATCTTGGAAAATATAAAAGTTATCGTCAAGTTGAGAAAGTAGACCATATACTATCTTTTCTCCATATAAATCAGGATTACATGGACAGTCTGGAGGAAACATTTTAGCCATTTTTAATACTTAGTCCTGTTGTTAGTTTGCTTGGATTTATATTTAATGTTATGTTAAAAATATATTGTTTAAAATTATAAGTACATTTTTAAGCTATAAAACCTATGGAAAGCTGAATAAATTAATTTTATTACGGTATAATACCAATATTTCCTGAAAACCAGTATATTGTGTTACAAAAATTAATCTAATCGTTATCATCTTACCAGGAATTGCTAAGATTGACTCAGTTACAATCGTTTCATCATGACTTTAAGCCTTGATTGCTCTCAAAAGCTGTATCATCGGGGAAGGATTAGCAGCCGCTTCTTGATAACGCTGTTCTCTCCACCTAGCCAAACGCAACATATAAGCATCTATTTCCGCACGATTATGGAGATAGTATGTAATAGTAGCATGAATTTTTTCTAAATTCAGTGACGGCAACTCTTCCAGAATTTGTTCAGGTGTAAACCCTTGCAAGTAATAATCAATCACATCATCAATACCGATTCTATGCCCCTTAATACGGATATCATCTGGGTCTAAAAATTCAAAATAATCTTCTAGTTGCATAATTTCACCTTTATACTTGAGATTAGTTTAGTGGACATTTGATTTTCAAAATCAAGAATATCAGTTTTATTCGTCATTTTCACCTATTTCTCCATCTAATTCACGGCGATTTTTAGCCATTTCTTCAACAAAATCATCAAAGAAAGGATCGTCTTTAAAAATACCATCAGATTGAACTAATGGATGAAAATCTTTTAAAATTTCTTCACCGACACTTATAGCAGCATCAGTTGTCAATGATGCGACAATATTTTTCTCCATGTTGTTTTTAGCAACATTAATCTGATTAATTTTTTGATCAACAATTCTATCAATCAATGATTCTAAATCTTGTAAAGTCATTTCGGTAATAGATTGATTGTTTAGCATTTTTTCAATCTCCATAAATAGTATTTGTGAAAAAAGCAACTAAACTTGGCTTTATTTTAGCATACATCCTTACAAAAGCCTAAACCCTCTAGAACACCGATTCATTAATCGTAAGGGCGAAGCATTCGGGTGATAACCTATCACTGAAACCATTGATATTCTGTCCGAATGCTTCGCCCCTACAAGGTAAAAACAGATTACCTAGCATTACTGAATCGACGTTCTAGTAGTATTCAAAAACTTATTAGATATCTCCGAAAATTAAATATGCGTAATTTGAAAACCTTGGTATGGAAAATTCATGAATTGTCCCTACATTTTTTTCTGAGAGGTATAATATACTTATCCTGATGTCATGGTGACAGATGGTACTATTTTAAATTTATTTCCTTTCTGCTGGATCTGGAAAGAACTACAAGACTGTAAAAATTTGATAAAACTACCATTAATCTGTAACTCTTTCATTTGCTTAGTAATAGGTTTACCATATTGTTGATGAAATTTAATTCCTAAAATCCCAATATCAACATAGTTGTTGTTTGCTGCTTTCGTTAACTCTGTAAGAATCATTTTTAGTGCTTTTTCTAAGTCAGCAGCAGAATTGATCTTAGTTGATGAAACAGATGATAACACAGATGCAGGGCTGGGAGAATTAAGTTTACTTACTTGCCATTTATTATCTTTGAGTTGAACTTGAAAATCACTACAAGATTGTAAAAACTTGGCAAATGTACCACCTATTTGTAACTCTTTCATTTGTTCAGTAATCGGTTTACCATATTTTTGCTTAAATTTACTGGCTAAAATACTAATATCAAAACTTTCATTTTTAGATTCTTTGCTTAACTCCGTCCAAATATTTTTTATTGCCTTTTCTAAATCTAATTTTGTGGTTAAAATATTCACTAATGAGTTATTTTTAACCTGAGAGTTTTTATTATTTTCTGCTGGATTAATATCTTCTTTTTGGGAAAAATGTTGTTGTTCAAAAAGCGTGATGTATAATTCTCCTACATCATCAACTTGATGAATTACAAAATCTGCTGGATAGCTAATAAAAATATCTCTCGCTCGTTTACCTGGTAAATATTTAGCAATGACATTACTAATATTTAATTGATATTTCGTTTTATATAATTTAGAAATTTGAGAGAGTTTAATCCAATAATTAGCTGTTTGCTTTTGTTCTTCTTTAATTAAATGTTTAACTTGCAGAACAAATTGATCAATAGATGGTATTTCTGGTAAGGGTTTAATGCTATTGATAATAGTTTCACCTGTGGCATTATTGAAGATATTGATATTTTCCCCGTGCTGACTGACTTGATATACTGTTAACCCATGTTGCTGTAAATTGTTGCATAAATTAGTCATTACCTTATCAGATGAACAAACAAAAACTTCTTTAGCTTTGGGATAAAATTCATGAATAGAAGAACCAAAAGCAATCATTTTTCCATCTGCATTATCCCTACCAGCAGGAACATGAATCAAATCATAGCCACGTTCATGTAATTCTACATCTAGTTTACCCCGATTACTCCAATTAGCAAAGGCAATTTTCACTTGAATTGGACATTGACAAATAGTTGCTAAAAATTTTTCTGTATTGATCTTAAGTTGTAAATTTTCCGCATCTAAAAGTAAAACCCCTATTCCTACTGGTACTAAAGCAGGAAACAATGTAGAATTTAAACAGCTATTTAAATCAGATATAACAGGATTGTGATTTCTAATTTCAGCAATTAATTCTGATATGATTGGTACATTTAAAGCTGCGGGAACTAGGAAAGCTTTTAAATATAGTTGTAGCTTATTTATTAGTTCTTTCCTACTGCGAGTTTGACTGAGTAATTCTGTAAATTTAGCACTCAAAGCAGATTGATTAGCTGTTTTTTGCCATTGGACTTTTCTGTACTTTTCCATTAATAATTCTGGCTGCTGTTGTTGAATAGTAATTATGGCTTGGCAGACCTGAGAGACTATTTGATTTAATAAAGCAGAATCAGAGGTAGTAAGCGATCGCTCATGATTTGACATAACTTATACAATATAGTAAAGCATCCTTGAGGAAAATGCGTAAATTATTCTTCAAAAATCTATCAAAAATCTATCAAAAATCTAATTTATACCTAATGTATATTTAGGTTATACCTAATTTATACCTAATTTATATCTAATTTATATCAAGTTTACAGTTTTAGATGTGGGAACATCTCTCAAATAGTATAAAAGTGTGAGTCTACTTTTGGGGAAATTTCCGCACTTGATATTCTCTCGCTGCTGACACTTCATAGGAAAAGCCCAAAGATTGGTGAACTTTTTAAGCGATCGCATTTAGTTCGCTTTCCGGGCTGGCTTTCCACTGTTCCCGACTTTGCCTATGTACTAACAGTTTACACCTAAATTGATTGAACCATGACTCAAGCAAAAACCACGACAA
Organism: Sphaerospermopsis reniformis; assembly: GCF_005402885.1. Taxonomy (NCBI): domain Bacteria; kingdom Bacillati; phylum Cyanobacteriota; class Cyanophyceae; order Nostocales; family Aphanizomenonaceae; genus Sphaerospermopsis; species Sphaerospermopsis reniformis. Next base: position 7,763 of record NZ_BJCE01000013.1, on the reverse strand, counting down.
TTGAAGGTATCTATGAAGTTTGTATTGGCGTTTCAGAGCCGATTTTAGCAATTCAATATTGGCAACAATTTGGTTATCGTATTGGATCAGTGGGAGAATTAAACGCAGAAACAGCGTATCAATTATATGGGGTAAACTCCTCTTTAAAAGCAATTCGTCTTAATCACCAAGATGCAGATCATGGTTTAATCAGATTGATGACTTGGGAAAATCCCATAAATCAAGGTTTGGGTATCAGTTCCATGAAAATCAAGGGTAATCGCTGGACTACGGCTTTAACTGCTGATTTATTAGGGATTTTAAATCATGCGGAAAATGCCAGAGCCGCAGGTCATACAATTAGATATACTTACCCTTACTGGGAAGTCATTTATCAAAAAGAACACAAAAACCGTCCCTTTGTTGATCCAGCAGTGGGAGTGAGAGAAATGCTACTGCTGCAACCCTTAACGCGACAGGTGTTATTTCAACGCTTTGGTTATGTCATGCCCTACTATGGCAAAATAAATCACAATGCACCTTTTGGCACCAGTCAGTTTACCCATTTGGGGTTAGTAGTTCAAGACGACAGCAAAGAAACCCTGCGGTTTTATGAAGAAGTTTTGGGTTTGTTGCGTGTGCGAGATGATGTAGAAACCAGCTATGAATCTTCTTTTGCAGGACGAGATTTTTTTGACCTCCATCCAGGGGAAAAGTTTATAGTTACGGCTTTTGATGATCCCCGTTCTTCTCAAACTAACTTAATGGAAGCTCGCAGTGGTAGACTTTATATTGTACGCTTTCCAGAAAATATCCCCTTAGAATCAAGTTTTACATTTGCTCAACCAGGAAGTTTAGGAATGTGTCTTTACACTTATCGGGTGCAAGGAATACACGATTATTTTGATAAAATTCGGGCAAGTAATGTACAGAAATTTACTAATATTGTAAATAATGAATTTGGAGAAATGAGTTTTTCTTTTGTTGCCCCAGATGGTTATTTCTGGACTTTAGTAGCAAAAAGTTAGGTCAGGAGTCAGGAGTCAGGAGTCAGGAGTCAGGAGTCAGGAGTTATGTATTTTGGATTTTGGATTTTGAATTTTGAATTTTGGATTGTTTTTGTCAACTCCAATCTAAAATCTAAAATATAAAATCTAAAATTTTCTTCCCCAGTCACCAGTCACCAGTCACCAGTCCCCAATCACCAGTCCCCAGTCCCTACTATAATCATAAGGAGAAAATATACAGAATATGGTAGCCCACATCCAAGAAGTTGATGCCCAACAATGGGTGAAAACTCGTTCTTCCTTAGATGCTAATGAATCTACTTTTTTAGTTTGGACAGGTAAAATTTATAGTTTTGTCCCTGGGGAAAAGCGACAACTTTTATTTAAAATTATCGGTATGAGTGTAAGTCGGTGTATTCCCACTGCGGAAGGTCGTTGGGATTTTACTTCTAGGGAACTGACTTATTACCTCAACCCAGAAACAGATGAAATTTTACGAAAATGGGAAAATCCCTGGACTGGGGAAACTGTGACGGTGATGCACGTAGCTAATAATCCCGTACAAGGTAAGTTTAAAGGTAAACTGCCTGTACAGGTGGAAGGTGAAAATACTACCTTTGTCTTTGATCTGTTTCCCCATTATCCCAACCCTTTGGCAAAAGATCCCCAGTTTGCTTCCTACAGTCCATCTCCAACTTATCAAGCGGCTGAGTTATTTAAAATTACTGTCAAGAGTGCAGATTTGCTCAACTCAGAACTTAATTCCGTTACAGAATTAAAATTAAGTTGGGATAGAATTGGTCAATGGTTGCCTTGGATGAAGATGGGTGAACAACCAGGACAACTTATATATAGTGCTATTGGTGGCAAGGTGGGCGGTTTTACAGAGTTACCCCCACTGTTACAAGCGGAAATTAATAACCGTGTGCCTTTGTATAAGCAAGCGCCGAATGCTTTTATGGAAGGGGAAGATATGACTTCTTGGTTATATTTTCAGAAGCATTTTTCTGATTATTTGGCTGGGGAAGTTTTTCCTTTACCAGCAGCGGAGGAAGGTTAGTTTGTAGTCCGAAATGCGCGGATGGGTGGGTGTAAATTTTGAGGTGTTGAAAAAAATGCCTGGATCTCTCTCTCTGCAAGGATTGGGAGTTATTTGTGTAGAACAACCACCCGCGCACCTTACCCTGTCTTGGTTTCAACGTTTTTCCCTCTTGACGCAATTCCTGAAATGGACTATCATTAGAACATCCGCGCAACCGAATCTTGAAAACTACATATATCTAGGCTTCCAGGATGCCGCGTTGCAACATTAAATAATCCCTATTAGGGATTGAAACTCCATAAAAGGGCGCTTCTATGTTAGTTAATCCCACTTGCAACATTAAATAATCCCTATTAGGGATTGAAACAGCACCATCATGGCTGTTTTTCGGTCGTACCATTGGGTTGCAACATTAAATAATCCCTATTAGGGATTGAAACGTTTAGATAGAACTCAACTATTTAGAATAGTTAATTGCAACATTAAATAATCCCTATTAGGGATTGAAACTCAATCCAGATAAGACCCGCTTTAGTCGCTTGAGATTGCAACATTAAATAATCCCTATTAGGGATTGAAACCTAGAGACAAGTATGGATAATGAAGAAAAAGATTTCTTGCAACATTAAATAATCCCTATTAGGGATTGAAACCGTTCGGAAATTAATCTTCTTTCCTCCTGTGCCATTGCAACATTAAATAATCCCTATTAGGGATTGAAACCCAAAAATCAGTTTTACCTCAGTCCACTCCCTTTATTGCAACATTAAATAATCCCTATTAGGGATTGAAACTTTTTTTACTAATTTAATTGGCGAGGATCTACCACGTTGCAACATTAAATAATCCCTATTAGGGATTGAAACGCTAGAAGTGCTTAATCCTCTTATTTAGGAACATTGCTTGCAACATTAAATAATCCCTATTAGGGATTGAAACCATTGCGGTAGATATGGACTAAATCTGCCAACTCTTGCAACATTAAATAATCCCTATTAGGGATTGAAACTGCTTTAATGTGCATTAACGTTGCGGACTTCACAGAGTTGCAACATTAAATAATCCCTATTAGGGATTGAAACTGGAGATAGTACCCAAAATCAATCTATAAAATTGCAAAGTTGCAACATGAAATAATTGTGATGAAGATACAATCAAGCAACTCCATAGTCTGTATATTCCCGCATTTCAGGAGCTTGAAAACCTAAAATAATATCTTCCTTTGCAACTCCTCGCGCTACAAGTTCTTCAGCCACCATCATTTCCGTCATATTTTGCTCAATCCAGATTTTTCCCTCTTTAATATCCAAATGTAAAACACAACCATAGACACGCCGATGGCCATCCCATCCAACATTCATGACTTGGTAATGATCTTGTTTAGTATCAAAAACAGTGTAACAATCAATCTTACCATTGGCTATTGGGATGGCAGCATAAGCAGTCAACAACGACTGAATGATATTGCGATAAGATGCTATGGTATCCATTGTAAAATTACCTCTTCAATTGGGTCATAAATAATTTGTTTAATCTGATATCTCTCTATTGAAATTTGGGCAAATTCCCGCTTAAAAAAAGATTCATAAACACCTATTGGTACTGCCAAATAGAGAATACGAGTTGGATCACTGATTTCTAAAGCAAGTCGATAATTCAAAAATTGCCCTAATGCGGCATGATAATCGGTTAGTGGCGAATCACTCAGGAAAGTTTTAATCTCAACTGCAATTTTTTCTTTGCCCCGCTCTGCGGCCAAAAGTTGCTCTGCACCTAAATCAATTTCAAACTTGGTTCCGCCAACTTCCAGTCGTAGGGGATCATCAGTTATCTTCCACTCCTCCTTTTCTAAAGCTCTTCTCACCACAGTATGAAACTTATCTTTAGCTGCCATTGTTGTCTTTCTAATGTTGATCCCAGAATCTCTACCCTTTTAGGGTGGGCAGTATTTCAATTACAATCTTAGAACAAATTATTGCAACATTAAATAATCCTTATTAGGGATTGAAACTAGCAAAAGTGGATTGCTCAATTGCTGAATTTTGGGTTAAAATTTAATATCGGTGGATAGGTTGGTTAGGACATTAACTAATTGATCATAAAACTGACACTAAAAGAAGGTTTTACCCCAATAATAAAAATAAAGTTGTGTGCGATCGCCCTCCTATCATCCAAGAGAATGCGATCGCCCAATTTATCCCCATCACCAACAATAAAACCAAAGTTTCACAACTTCCGCATACCATGACTAACGGGATCAAAACCCTTAGAAAAGCGCGTGCTGTCATCATAACAAGCGCCCTTCAAATTCGCACCATATAACTTAGTATAGTGCAGCCTCGCACCCCGAAGATTAGCTTCAGAGAGATTAACGCCACACAAATTAGCCCTAGTCAAATTAGCATCAGCTAAATTTGCCCTACTCAAATTTGCACCCCAAAGTTTAGCTTTAGCGAGATTAGCATCACTTAAATCTGCTCCCCACAAATTGATTCCCGGTAAATAAGCATCAATCAACTTGATTCCAACCAAGTGAGCAGATAGAAAATATCTCTCTCCAGCGGCATAGCGCCGTTTAATATCCTCCGCATCCATCTATATTTCACTGCCTTTAGCAACGACACAGTGATTTCTGTTCCTACCTATCATTTAACCACAAAAACCGCTAATCCGCTATTGATAGAGAGAGGAAAACTCTAACTTTTCTCCCCTTGCACCCTGCCCTGTATTTTCCCATCTTTTCCAGTACCATTACAAACGAACAAATTGATACCAGAAAAATCACCATTTTTTTTATACACGAAAAAGCGCCTGAGTCCTTTTTGCTTACTCAGGCACCCCCCGTATAACTTTATACCATTTCATCGTATGCAACCGATTAAATCTTCTACACTGCTATTAGGGAAAGCACTGTTAAGATAACCTGTAACAAACATGAGTGAAGTGGTATCACTCCTTGCATCAGATAAGAATATCTCTTTTGACACCAAATAGCCAGTGTAGAGAGTGACAGTTTATGAACTGACACTGGTGGAAAACATAACCCGCGTAGGCAGGTTTTGCCTGTGTAGCTTCATTTAACCACAACCTCCTCCTCCTGGAGTTTCGATCACAAAAATATCCCCTGGTTGCATCTCTACAGTAGCGGTACTACCTAAAATTTCCTCAGTGCCATTTTGTCTTTGTACCCAGTTGCGTCCTATTTTTCCCGCTTCAGCACCATTTAAACCGAAGGGAGGAACCAGACGATGGCCAGAGAGAATATTAGCAGTCATTGGTTCTAAAAATTTAATACGACGGATCACCCCATCACCCCCGCAATATTTTCCTTTCCCTCCACTATGGGAACGCAAACCAAAACTTTCCACTTGCACAGGATAACGAGTTTCTAAAACTTCAGGATCTGTTAAGCGGGAGTTAGTCATGTGGGTATGAACCCCATCAGTACCATCAAAATTTATTCCTGCACCAGAACCACCGCAAATAGTTTCATAATATTGATATTTCTGATTACCAAAAGTAAAATTATTCATTGTTCCTTGGGAAGCTGCCATCACACCCAAAGCACCATATAAAGCATCAACAATTGTTTGGGAAGTTTCTACATTTCCTGCTACTACTGCCGCGGGATAAGTTGGGTTTAACATACAACCTTGAGGGATAATAATTTCTAAAGGTTTGAGACAACCAGCATTCAGGGGAATATTATCATCAACCAAAGTTCTAAAGACATATAAAACCGCCGCTTGAGTTACAGCTTTGGGGGCATTGAAATTACTATTTAATTGTGCAGATGTTCCAGTAAAATCAATCTTGGCACTGCGGGTTTCTCTGTTGATTTTTACATTAACTTCAATTTTTGCACCGCTATCCATTTCATAAATAAATGATCCATCTTTTAAAACATCAATTGCTCTTCTCACAGATTCTTCTGCATTGTCTTGAACAAACTGCATATAAAGTTTAACAGTTTCTAGTCCATATTGCTCAACCATTTTTAGCAGTTCTTGTACTCCCCTTTCATTAGCAGCAATTTGAGCTTTAAAATCTGCTATATTTTGGTCAGGATTACGACTAGGATAGGGATGATTTAACAAATAATTTCTGATTGCTGTTTCTTGAAATTCTCCCTCTTGCACTAAGAGAAAATTATCAAAAATAATTCCTTCTTCTAAAATTGTGGTACTATGAGGAGGCATAGAACCGGGAGTAATACCACCAATATCCGCTTGATGTCCACGTGAAGCAACATAAAATATAGGACTGGGAATATTGTTTTTATTTCCTATGTTAGTTCCTAAAAATACAGGAGTAATAGCTGTGACATCAGGTAAATGTGTTCCACCGTTATAAGGGTTATTGGATAAATAAACATTTCCTGGTTTGATTGTGTCCCCAACATCATTAATTAAACTGCGGACACTTTCACTCATTGAGCCTAAGTGTACAGGAATATGAGGAGCATTAGCAACTAATAAACCAGAACTATCAAAAATCGCACAGGAAAAATCTAGCCGTTCTTTAATATTAACTGATGCTGCTGTGTTTTGCAGCATAATTCCCATTTGTTCGGCGATAAATTGATAGAGATTTTTGAATATTTCTAAACGAACTGGATCAGGTTGAGTTGTGTTGTACATGATAATTTCTTCCTAATTAATTTTTGACATCTTTTTAGATACAGTCGTAGGGGCAAACCCCCGTGGTTACCCGTACTCCCAGGAGTGAGTTTGAGGCGATCGCCTGTACCCACAAGTATTGGGTTTTATCACGGGTCTGAAATCGCTATCCTAATCGCTATACTATCTGTGGGAATAATATTTTTTATTGATTGCCATCATTATGTCTTTAGTTAAAACTGCTCTAATTGGTTTAAAAGCTGACTCATTCCGTCATCCTCTAGACTTGGAAGCTACAAAAACTCTCAAGCAAATTCCTGGTATAGATATGATGGTCAGAAATTGGCTAGGTCCAATGGCAGAACAGGTTTTTTATGTAGAAAATATTGCTGCTAGTGTCTTGGTGGGTGAAAAACAATTACCATATTTACACAATTTATTATTAGACGCTTGCAATATTTTAGATATTGAACCACCTCAACTATACGTGCGTCAACATCCCGCCCCTAATGCTTATACTTTTGCCATGCGGGGTAAACAGCCATTTGTGGTGTTGCATACTTCTTTAATTGATATGCTCACACCAGAAGAAATACAAGCGGTTATTGCCCATGAGTTAGGACATCTCAAATGCGATCATAGTGTTTATTTAACACCTGTGAACTTACTCATTTTAGCAGCTGCAATTTTACCTAATGTGGGTGCGGTTTTAGCTCAAACATTACAAGCACAGTTATTAGAATGGGTACGTTGTGCAGAGTTTACTTGCGATCGCGCTGCTTTGTTAGCTACCCAAAACCCCAAAGTTGTCATGTCTGTGTTAATGAAGTTAGCTGGTGGTTCTCCCACCTTAGCACCTCAATTAAATCTTGATGCTTTTGTTGCCCAAGCCCGTGCTTATGATGACATCAGTAACACGGAACTGGGTGTAATGGTGAAAGAAGCCCGCACTGCCCAGTTAAGCCACCCAGTACCCGTATTGCGAGCCAGGGAAATTGATCGATGGGCAAGTAGTACGGAATACCATATACTTATGCAAAATCACGGTTTTAAAGGAGAAACTGAAACCGCACCCAAGGGAGGATAGAGAAATTGGTAACTATTGGGGACTGGGGG